>CAVBFK010000243.1:0-7725 GCA_963594395.1 Lachnospiraceae bacterium | reverse complement strand
GCCCTGTACCGTGGAACGCCAGCCGAAGCCGTTGCTCTTTTCAAAATCGCGGGTCAGTTGATCGTACCGGCTACCCAGGCGATGAAGCAGTGCTTCATCCTCCACGGCGTCCGCCATTTGGTGCTCCAACTCGCGAAGCTGTTCTTCCATGCGCATTACAGGCTCGAAGACGCTCTCCATTTCCTGCAACACGGTTTTGTTTTCATCCACCATGCCTTGCTGTGCCAAGTAGCCCAAGCGAATGCCCTTCTGCATGGTGATGGTACCGTCATCCGCGGTTTCCAGGCCAGCAATAATCTTCATCAAGGTGGACTTGCCGCAGCCGTTCACGCCCACCAGACCCATGCGCTGACCTTCCTGCAGCACAAGGGACGCGTCCCGAAGCACCTCGTTGGTACCAAAGCTTTTCTTGACCCCCTGAAGGGACAACAGGATCATATCTTCACCTCGTTTTGTCGGGAAGTTCGTCAAATATCGCAATATTAAAGAAAATACGGCACAAGCTCGCAGGCAAGCAGGACGCCCATCAAAAGGCTCTCCCCCACTGACCAGCTTTGACCGCCGCGGCGAATGTTCCGCATCAGGCAGACGGCAAAGATCAGCAATGCCGCGGCACACGGAATGAGGAACCTCGCCGATGCCGTCACGGGCGTGTAGCTCCACCACACAGCCGCCGCATTGTAGGCACCGTGAAGGAGCATGCACAGCGTCAAGCTTTCCGTGCCTGCATAGCAGATGCCCAGCAAAAGTCCGAAACCCCAATGGGCAGGCAGTCCTGCCAAAGAGCCGTGCATAAAAGCAAACGTGCAGGATGCCGCGATCAGTGCCGATACAGCATGATGTTCTCGCTGAAGGGTGCCCTGCAAGGCGCCGCGGAAGAAGCATTCCTCCGCAACAGCAGGAACGATCACCATGGCCAGCACCCCAAGGATGCCTTCCGTCAGGCTCTGCGGAAGGGGCATGGACGATGACTGGAAGCCCGTCCGGGTCATCCAGCTTTCGTTCATCGCAGAAAACACGTACTGAGCGGCCAGGCCAGTGATCAGCACAACCACAGCCAGCGACCAGCGGGTTCTTTTCCTTGGCTCGTGTCCGTGACGCATCCACAGGATTGCCGGCAACAGATACGTCAGCATCTCCCGCAGAATCACCCGCATATACGACCCTGATGTTCCTAAGTTTTCCGGAATCAGCACCGCCAACAGCCAGGCCACGGGATACCGTACCAGAAACATGGCCAGCGCCGTCAGCAGGATCTTTCCGCTAGGAGTTAATCTTTTCACGTGGCCTCCCGAAGGGTGTACACACTGCCCACCTGATCCCGCAGGGCAAGATCCAGGCAGAGATCCTCGCCCAGCTTCACGCCTTCCAGTTCTACACGGAGCTCACTGGTCTGCAGCGCCAAATCCGGCGTATTGTTTTCGCCGCTCAGATGGCCTAGGATCACGTTATGCACACCGGTGTTCAGCAGCTGAATCAGCGCCTCGGCACAGGCATCATTGCTCAGGTGGCCGTGATTGCCCAGAATGCGCTGCTTCAGCGCCATGGGATAATGCGGATTGGCGCGAAGCATGTCGGGATCATGGTTGCTTTCCAGCAGAACCAGACTGCTTCCCGCAACGGCATCGCTCACCCGCTTGGTAAACTGCCCCAGGTCGGTAGCAGTAGAAACGCTCAGTCCACCGCCGTACAGTCGGTAACCCACAGGGTCTGCCGCATCATGAGGGATGGCGAAAGGAACCACGCCAATGTCCCCCATGTAAAAGTCCTGCTCCTTATTGAACGTCACCTTGAGTTCAGGAGGCACGACACCGATCTTCTTATCCATAGCCCGCCAGGTACCCGGGGTCGCATAAATGGGCAGACGGTATTTTCTCGCCATAACGCCTGCGCCGCTGATGTGATCCGAATGCTCGTGGGTAATCAGGATTCCGCTGAGGGTCTGCGGCTCCACGCCAATGGAGCGCAGTGCCTCCGTAATGGTTTTTCCCGGCTTGCCCGCATCAATCAGCAACCGTGTCTGCCCGTACTGAACAAACAGTGCATTGCCGCTGGAGCCGGAAAACAGCGGGCAGAAGATCATTTCCAAGTCGTGTTTACCTCGTCTTTAATGATTCAATGTCAGACATCCAAATGCTTGGCAACCCGTTCTTCCACCGGCGGAGGCGTCATGTAATCCTTGCCGAAAAGGATGGTCAGCACCTCGTCATACTTGGCGGGGATCAGGCAGGGAATACCTTCAAAAGGCACGGTGATCTTCTCTTCAAACTGATCAGGATGCCACACGTGCATCATCAATTCAAAGGCACCGTTGGACATGTGCAGATCGTTGCCCGTCTTCACCTTGGTGGAAACCTTCTCGTACCGCTTGGCCTTCCAGCTGTAGCTGAAGGGCAGACCCATCAGATGGGTGGCATGGAGCAGAATGCGGTTCTTCAGCCCGAAACGGCTGTAATCCACGTGCTTTTTCATCATGCCCTGCAGCAGGTGCAGGTGCAGATAGTGAAGCTTCCGCTTGATGCCCGACGCCGGCAGGGGATCCAGGATGAAGAAATCCGTAAAGGCCGCGGCCTTTTCCGGGTCATGATTCATCACGCGGGGCGTCCAGGTATCCAGGTACGTCAGCTCGAAGCGCTTGTCGCACTCCTTGGGATACACCTGGCGGAACTTGGTGAACTCTTCCCTAGTCATGAGCAGATCCACATCATCATCCCACGGGATGAAACCCTTGTGGCGCACTGCACCCAGCAGGCTTCCGCACATCAGGTTATAGGAGATATGGTGCGCATCGCAAATCTTCACAATATCCCGAAGCTGGCACAGCAGTTCCTCATGAATCTGCTCCAGCGTCAATTTGCTTTCTTCCATCGGATTCACTCCTCACTCAGCCATGCAAGGGTGCGCTTGCAGATGGCCTCGTCATCCATTTCATACACGCCCCGCAGATACTGCTGGGTGCCCACCGTGCAGCAATACACATCCGGCATGCCGATGCGGTGCAGTTTGCAGGAAGCTCCTGCTTCTGCCAGCACTTCTGCCACGGCGGAACCGAAGCCGCCCACAATGGTATGCTCCTCCACCGTTACGATATGACGGAAACGAGAGGCCAGTTCGCGGATCTTCTCGTCATCAATGGGCTTCAGGCACGGGAAGGACACCACCTCGGCAGAAACGCCGGCTTCTGCCAGCTTTTTCGCCGCACTGACCGTTTGGGTCAGAATGCCGCCGGCAGACAGGATGGCTACATCCTTGCCTTCCTTGAGGGTCAATGCCTTGGGCAGATGCCAATCCGTCACAGGGGTCTCGTGCAGGGTCGGCTCACCGCCGCGACCCAGGCGCAGATAGCAGGTTCCCGGCGTGCGGAGCATCACCGGCACCACAGCTTCCACCTCCGCAGGGTCACCGGGGGTGAACACGGTCACGCCCGGCAAGGCGCGGAGCACCGCCATATCCTCCGTGGCATGATGGCTCATGCCCAAGCTGCCGTACACAAAGCCGCCGCCCACACACACGATTTTCACATTGGCATCGTGATAGGCGCAGTCGTTGCGGATCTGCTCCAGGCACCGCAGGGTGGGGAAATTGCCGATGGAGTAAGTCAGCACCGTCCGGCCTTCCCGCGCAAGGCCTGCCGCCAAGCCGGTCATGGCCTGCTCCGCAATGCCCGCGTTAATGAACTGTGCAGGATAGGTCTCCCAGAAGGGCTTCAGCACGCCGAAGCCAAGGTCGCCGGTCACCAGCGTCAGCTTGGGATCATTGGCGGCTTCACGCATCAAGGCTCTGGTAAATGCATCTCTCATGGCCGCTGTGCCTCCAATTCCTTCAGTGCCGCTTCGTATTCTTCACCCTGGGGCGTGCGGTAGTGCCACAGAATGTCATTCTCCATAAAACTGACGCCCTTGCCTTTCACCGTGACCGCAATAATCACGGTGGGCTTGCCACTGCCGCGGTTTGCCTTCGCCTGGGCAAAGGCCTTCTGCAAGGCATCAATGTCGTGACCATCGACGGTGATGGCATTCCAGCCAAAGGCCGTCCACTTGTCGGCAAAGGGTTCCAGGGCCAGCGTGTTTTCGCAGAAGTCCAAGGACTGCATGCGGTTGTGGTCAATCACGGCAATCAGGTTATCCAGTTGATACTGGTGTGCCTGCAG
Organism: Lachnospiraceae bacterium; assembly: GCA_963594395.1. Lineage (GTDB taxonomy): Bacteria > Bacillota > Clostridia > Christensenellales > Aristaeellaceae > CAKUFA01. The sequence continues at coordinate 3,575 of CAVBFK010000243.1, read as the reverse complement.
GGCCGCTTCCCATACGGCGCCTTCGTCGCACTCGCCGTCGCCCAGCACCGCGAAAACACGGTGTTCTGCATGATCCAGCTTTGCCGCCATGGCCATACCGGCGGCCACTGCCAAGCCATGACCCAGGGAACCGGTAGAAAGCTCGACACCGGGCACGCCCTTATGGCTCACATGGCCGGACAGGCGGGAACCGTTCTGATAGTGGGTTTTCAGTTCTTCCACCGGGAAGAAGCCGCGCTCTGCCAAGGCCGCGTACACCGCCGCGCCCGCATGACCCTTGCTGAGGATCAGCCGGTCACGCTCCGGCATCTTGGGATTTTGGGGATCCACATTCAGCACGCCCGTATAGAGGGTGGCCATGATTTCCGCCAAGGAGAAAATGGCGCCGATATGACTGCCGCGGCTCAGGTGAGTCATTTCCAAACCGTGACGGCGGATCAGCCACGCCAGCACCCGGGGATCCGAGGTATCAGGTTCGCCCTGAAAGCCTTGATGGGTCAGCTCCGTATAGCTCATTTCAGCCATGTTTCTCCTCCTTGCCGGCCTTCTCATTAGCCATTTTCTTTGCCTTGCCAAATACGCCGCCGATGGTCTCAAAGAACAGCCCCACGTCCAGCGTGAAGGACTGATGCATGGCGTACTCCACCCGCAGGCGGTTTTTTTCCGGCAGGATATACTTCTCGAAATTGGCCACAGGATCCGTTTCGCCTACCAATTCATCCTGGGCAATGTACACAATGCTGGAACGGTCGGTAATGCCGGGGCGCACCCACAGGATGCACTCCTGCTCCGGGGTGTACTGGGTGGTGTAGAGCAGCAGTTCCGGCCGGGGACCCACAAAGGACATATCGCCTTTGATGATGTTGAACAGCTGAGGCAGTTCATCCAGCTTCAGCCGGCGCATAATACGGCCGGCACGGGTCACACGGTTGTCATTCAGTGCCGTGCATCCACCGGATTTGTCTGCATCCACCACCATGGAGCGGAACTTGAGAATGTAGAAAGGCTTGTTGTGATAGCCGCCGCGGATGGCCTTGTAGAACACGGGACCCGGCGAGTCCAGCTTCACCCAGATGGCCAGGGGTAGCATAATAATGCACCCGGGAATCAGCAGAATCAGCGCCAGCAGGAAGTCAATCACGCGCTTCACCACATGGCTGTAAAAGGGATGGGACAGTTTTCCGTCCCACCGGGGCAAATCCGGCAGCTGCTGCTTGGACATGATCCTTCAATCCTTTCTGAATAGCAAATACCCACATACAAGGCTTGAGCGCCGCGATATTCTGCGACGCTCAGAGGGTTTACATCTCCTCCAGCCGCAGCAGGAGGTCATTGAGATGCTCCAGCTCCTCGGCGGAGTAATAATTCAGCACAATGCGTCCCTTCTTGGCATTGCCCGTCAGGGTGGCGCGGATGCCCATGGTTTCCCGAATGCGCTCTTGCAGTTCCGTCAGTTCCACAGGCATTTGATGAGGCTTGCGGGTCGACTTCTTTTCGCCAGGCAGCTGGGTGCCCTTCAGCTGAGCCGCCAATTCTTCCAACTGACGGACAGAATAGCCCTTCTCCACCGTTTCCTTGGCGAGAACAGACTGGGTGTTTGCGTCATCCAAGCCTGCCAGCACGCGGGCGTGACCGGCAGACAGCTGACCTTTGGTGATGAGATCCTGCACATCCTGGGGCAGGGACAGAAGACGCAGCATATTGGCCACGGCGGGGCGGCTCATGCTCAGCCGCTGTGCCACTGCTTCCTGGGTGTAGCCGCACTGACGCATCAGGGCACGGATGCCCGTTGCCGCTTCGATGGGGTTCAAATCCTCACGCTGCATGTTTTCCAGCAGAGCAATCTCCTGCTGCTGGATAATGTCCAGATCCCGCACAATGCAGGGCACCGTATCCAGGCCTGCCATGCGGCATGCACGCCAGCGGCGCTCGCCGGCAACAATGCGGTAGCGTCCGCCCGTCTGCGGCACCACAATAATCGGCTGCAGTACGCCCTGATCGCGGATGGACTGTGCCAGCTGTTCCAGTCCCTCCTCCGGGAAAGCACGGCGAGGCTGATCCGTATTGGGATCAATATCTCCGATGTTGATTTGCTGAAGCCCTGCTTCCAGATCTTCTTCCGTCGGCAGGAGCGCATCCAATCCGCGGCCCAGTCCGTGACTCTTTTTCGCCATGATCTTTCCTCTTCCCGTGCATATGATAGGAATCTACCGTTATTCTTTTACCTTAATGCCGTTATTCCGCAGGAATTCCACCGCCAGTGCCTTGTACGCCACCGCCCCTGCAGAGCGGGGGTCGTACAGGTGAATCGGCTCGCCGTGGGAAGGTGCTTCGCCCAGGCGCACACTGCGCGGAATGGTCGTCGCATACACTTTTTTCTTGAAATGCTTCTTCACCTGGTCAACCACCTGCAGTCCCAGGTTCGTGCGGCCGTCCAGCATGGTCAGCAGAATGCCCTCGATATCGATAGCAGGGTTGATGCTCTTCTTTACACGGCTCACCGTGCTCATGAGGCTGGTAACGCCCTCCAACGCATAATACTCGCACTGGATGGGGATCAGCACCCGATCGCTGGCCGCCATTGCATTCAGCGTCAGCAGATTCAGGGACGGCGGGCAGTCAATAAAGATGAAGTCAAAATCCCGCTGCAGCTGTGCCAGTTCGGATTTCAGGCGGAATTCCCGCTGGGGAACGTCCACCAGCTCCAGCTCTGCACCGGCAAGGCGGATATCCACAGGCGCCAGCTTCAGCCCCTGCACCTGGGTGGGTACAATGCAATCCTTCAAAGGAGCCCGCCCCATTAGTGCCTCGTAAACGCAGTTTTCCCCTGCCTTCAGGCCAAAACCGCTGGTGGTGTTGCCCTGCGGGTCAAGATCCACAACCAGCACCCGCTGACCCAAGGTTGCCAAATAGGCTGTCAGATTCACGGCGGTGGTGGTTTTGCCCACACCGCCCTTTTGATTCGTAATCGCGATTACTTTCGCCATATTGCCCCTCACTTCCAGGGTCTAAACGCCGCATCATGCGGCAGAAAATACAGGTATCCACCCTTTAACGGAATTTTTTCGTCACCGAAAAGACGCGCCCAAGGGTGCTTTTATCATTATACTGATTTTCCACAGGATTGTAAAGCAACAGTTGAAAGAAGAAAACAGCAGATAAAAATAACGGGTCCAGGGACGAAGCCCCAAATAATACGCAACCCATATCCTATGAAGATGCAATCATCTTCGCCCGACGAGCGCTGAACAGCGAAGCGTTTTCAGCGCAACGCCGCAACAGCGGATTGTCTTTTCTTTTGAAACACCATGAAATAGCTGATTCAAGGGGGCTTTGCGGTCGCCCCCTTGACCCCTTCGCGGTGCACTTTTTCTAACTTGGTTTGTCATGTTACTCCCAGAGGGCTTTCCGGTCGCCCTCTGGACTCCTTCGGGGTGCACTCTTTTTGAGTGATCGTTTTCCGCATCTTTTAAGTTTCAATCCAAATCAACTTCATTGAAGAGGACATGCGAAGGGTCCAGGGTAAGAGAGCGGCTACGCGCCAGTGGCGCGTATAGCAGCCGCGAACGCATCAA
>CAVBFK010000242.1:0-2513 GCA_963594395.1 Lachnospiraceae bacterium | reverse complement strand
CCCTTGGAAAATGAAACAATGCTTGAAAACGTGTGCCTCTTAGTGCGGACAAATGGTCTGCATATCGACACCGATGCAGATGTTGCAAAAAATCCTTCAGGAAAAGTGCGGTCAGGTAACCTATCAGCCAATCAGTGATTATATTCTTAACGCAAATTGCAAGTGCAAGTTGGACACCTGCACGGTAGAAATTAGTTAGCCAGAGCGTCAATCAGGATGGAAGCTACCGGCTTTCGTCCTGGACGACACTGGCGCAGTCTTCGCGTCTGCTATTTTGCCGGCGGCATCGTGAACCTCTACAAGCAATGGTTCCGCGGAGACCTGGACTGTACACGCAATGATATTGCAATGGAAATCAGTAAGCTGCTACAGCTTGAAGCAAAGGAGTTGTTCTGAGGCTCATTATGAAGATGCTTTCCCGTAGAATTTCTGCGAAAAGAAGAACGTCCTCCCTCAGTGCAAAACCCGCCCAAATGTGGTATACTAGCCTGTCCGCGCTGAGCGATGAATGCTCACAGGTGTGAACGAAAAAGAAGTAAGGAGCTATCAACATACCATGCACACCAAAGCAAAGCATTCCAAGAGAAAAATTGTTCTGATTACCGTTTTGGCAGTAATTATTCTTTGCGATATCTGCGGCTTCCTGTACATCAATGATTATTACAAAGCATCTGCCGAAGTGGATGATTATCTTACAAAAGGTGAAAATGTGTCCGTAACCACCATTGACAGCGGCTTGTTTTTGGATGGACCGGGAAGTGCAAACGCTCTGATCTTCTACCCCGGTGCCAAGGTCAAGTACACGTCGTATGTTCCGCTGATGTATAAGCTTGCCGAGAACGGCCTTGACGTTTTCATCATCGACATGCCGTACAATTTGGCATTCTTCGGCATCAACAAGACAGACGACATTTTAAGCAAGTACAGCTACGATCATATGTACCTGGGCGGTCATTCGCTGGGTGGTGCCATGGCCGCGCTTTACGCCGCAAGGCATGCCGACAGTGGAAACCTGGACGGATTGATCCTGCTGGCAGCTTACCCGACGCAAAGCCTGGCATCAAGCAACCTGCGCGTGCTGACGATCTACGGATCCGAAGACAAGGTCTTGAATATGGATAAAATTGCATCAGGCAGAAGCCTAATGCCCTCAAACGCCACAGAAACGGTCATTGAAGGCGGCAATCACGCCCAATTTGGCTGCTATGGTGAGCAGAAAGGCGACGGCACCGCGCTCATATCCGCCGAAGAGCAATGGGAACAGACTGCAACGGCTATTCTCCAAATGGTTGGCATTGAATAATTTTCGCACGTACATTGCAATCATAAGTTGGTTCCATCAGCATCATACACCACACGCCGCGCGAGTATTTTCTTGCGCGGCGTGTATGTTTTTCGTGATTCATAAAAACGCATAGCTTTGCCTCTTTCCGCGCAACAACTTGACACGTCTCCCCTATCAAGTTACAATCATGAACAGCACAAAGATGCAAGCCTGTCATGATTGAGGTGAGAACATGTACCGCATTTTCATCGTGGAAGACGATGCCACCATCGCCAATATCATTCGGAACAAAATTGTCTCTTGGGGGCATGAGGCCAAGATCGCCGAAAATCTGCACGATGTCATGGCCGAGTTTGCCGCCTTCAATCCCCACTTGGTGCTGATGGACATTACCCTGCCGTTCTTCAACGGGTACCACTGGTGCACGCAGATCCGCAAAGTGTCCGAGGTGCCGATCGTGTTTCTGTCCTCCGCGGCAGACAACATGAATATCGTTATGGCTATGAACATGGGCGGAGACGACTTTCTGGCCAAGCCCGTTGATCTGGAGGTCATGATGGCCAAACTCACCGCCATGCTCCGCCGCACCTATGACATGGGCGGACAGCTTCCCGTGCTGGAGCATCGCGGCATGATGCTTAGCCTGACCGATGCCACCGTTACCTATCAGCAAAACAAGGTGGAGCTGACCAAGAACGAATTCCGCATTTTGCAAACGCTGATGGAAAAGAAAGGCCATATCGTCAGCCGGGATGAGCTAATGATGCGTCTTTGGCAGATGGACGCCTATGTGGAGGAAAATACGCTGACCGTCAATGTCAACCACCTGCGAAAGAAGCTGGAGGGCATCGGCCTGACGGATCTCATCATTACCAAAGTCGGTGTGGGCTATCTGATCCCCGTAGACTAAGGAGCATGGCATGAAACGATACCTTTCCTTCCGCAGAAGCCTTTTGGGTCTATGGTTGCTGTTCACCGGCGTGACCCTTGGCATTCATCTGCTGTATGGCGATTTGGGTGAAAGCGCGCTGTATGCTTTGATGTTGAATACACTTCTGCTTTTGATCTTCCTCACAGTCGACTTCCTTCGTTTCCGCAAGGCTGAAGAGAAACGCAGGCAGATCGCCCACGCCATGGACAGCATGGAGATGCAGGATGTCTCCGTCAGCAACCCCATCGAGCAGGAATATGTGAAGATGCTGAAGCATGCCTCCGAGCAATACTGTCA
>CAVBFK010000241.1:0-9814 GCA_963594395.1 Lachnospiraceae bacterium | reverse complement strand
GATCCGGCGCTTGGCTGGGGCAAGCTGTTTGAAAAGAAAATCGACATTATCCAGACGGACTGGCCTGCGTTGCTGAGCACCTATCGTGATCAGGTACTGGGGAAGAAGTAAAGATACTTGGGGATATCGCGATGGTCAGCGGTATCCCCCATTTGCTATGGAGAGGGGAGCAGAATGATGAAAATACCGACCTTGATGATTGGTTCCGGCAATCTGCAGAAGGTGAACCTTTTTCAAAAATTACTGCAGGAGTATGAAGTGTCGGTTGTGCCGCCGCCGGACAATCTTCCACCGCCGGAGGAAAACGGGCGGACAGCTGTGGAAAATGCAGTGCTGAAGGCAACGTACTACGGCCGCTATGCGGATTACGTGCTTTGCGCAGATTCGGGATTGCTGTTTCTTGACCTGCCGGAGGACGATCCTCGGCAACCTGGCTTGCATGTCCGCACGCCCCAGGGCGTTCGGTTGGATGACGAAGAAATGATTGCCTACTGGGTGCAAAAGGTTCATGCCCTTGGCGGACGTGTGCGTGCTGCCTATGTAGACGGTACGGCTCTGAAGACGCCGGAAACTGTCTATCCATTCCTTGCAACCCGTCAGGAAATGGAGGCAACAGCCTTTTATCTGACAGATCAAGTTTCTGCCAAACGAAAGCCCGGCTGGCCCTTGGACAGCATCAGTTATGACAGGGACGGCCATCATTTTCTTGATGAGGGGCAGAAAACGGTGCAGAGCCAGTGGGGCTATCAGGAACGGCTGAAAAAGTTCATTGCAGAAAAAATGGGGTTGGAAAAGAAAACAGCTGAACGGTGATAGCGGTCATGCGGAAAACTCAATGATCAATAGGCAGCTCCGACGGGAACGGAGCTGCTTTTTTCATAGGACAGAAGATTTGAAACATAAAACAATTATAATACACCTTCTATCGAACCTTTATGTAAAATCTACTTGAAAAGTTCGTAAAATCGTGGTAAAATCTTTCCCGGTTCCAATCAAATAGGGAGGAAGAAACGCGAATGGCTAAGAAACTTTTTTCTCTTCTCATGGTGCTCATGATGGCTGTGAGCATGACAATGACTGCTTCCCTGGCTGAAGATGAGTATCTGGACATCATCAATATTGCAGATGACAACCAGAGCGCATCCTATGACCTGCACAAGGATACCTCTGTGAACGGACGCAACATGCTTCGCGGCACGGTCATGGAGCAGCTTGTTACCTTGAAGGCTGACGGCAGCATTGCCCCGGAACTGTGCGAAAGCTATGAAGTGAATGAAGACAATTCTGTGTTTACCTTCAACCTGCGCCAGGGCGTGAAGTTCCACAACGGCAAGGAAATGACCTCCGAGGACGTAGTGGCTTCTCTGAACCGCTGGATTGATTGCTTTGCAACCGCCGCCTCCATGGTTGGTGATGCACGCTTTGAAGCAACGGATACCTATGTGGTAACGCTGACGCTGGATCATTCCGCCATTATGCTGCTGGACATGCTGGCCGGCGCTGCTCAGGCCGCTGTGATCTACCCCAGCGAATCCATTGCTGCTGTGGATGCGGATACGGGGTATGTTCCTGCTGAGTACATCATTGGTACCGGCCCTTACATGTTCAAGGAATGGGTTGTGGACCAGTACGTTCTGCTGGAGCGCTTTGATGATTATTCTGCCTACGGCGATCCTGAGCAGGACATTGATGGCCTGTGGGGCTACAAGCATGCTTACACCAAGACCCTGAAGTATTGGATTGTGAAGGATGCCGCCACCCGTTTCAACGGCCTGATGTCCGGTGAGTATGACTTCATCGTCAAGGCTACCGACGCCTACCTGGATACCCTGAACTCTATGCCTGATATCACCTGCTATTCCATGCAGACCGGTATGATCAACCTGGTGTGGAACAAGCACAGCACGGATAAGTACCTCCGTCTGGCTTTCCAGGCACTGGCCAATGCGGATGACCTGAATACCGCCAACTACGGCTCTCTGTACGACAATGATCCTTGCTTCATGGAAAAGTCTCAGCCCGGTTGGTACACCACGGCCGGCGCAGAGTACTTCTGCCAGAACGATCCTGAGAAGGCCAAGGAGCTGTTGGCACAGTCTACCTGGGATACCACCCAGCCTGTTCGCATTCTGGCTGCCTCCGGCGGCGGTGCAGAGGCTATGCTGGAAGTGCTCCGTCAGGAAGCGGCTTCCATTGGCATTACCCTTGAGATTACCGTGACCGACCGCACAACCATGACGTCCCTGCGCAACGATGAAACGCAGTACGATGCTTACTTCACCACCTTCTCCTCTGTGGCGGTTCCTTCTCTGCGCAGCTTCCTGTCTGCTAACTACGCAGGCTGGTCTGATGACGAGCATCTGCAGGAACTCATGACGCAGATGACCACTGCATCTACCAAGGAAGACGCCTTCGCAACCTGGGAAGAAATCCAGTATTATTGCTACAGCGATTACTGCCCGATTCTGATGATGGGTCACTTCCATCAGGCTGCTGCTTGCACGAACCGTCTGACCGGCTACAATGTGTTCCTGACCACGAACTTCTGGAATGCAAAGCTGGCAAAGTAATCAAACGTAAACTCACTGAGGCAGCCGTCATCTCAGTACGGTTGCCTCTTTCTTGTGAGCTTGGGGAAATCCCTGAGCTTACAGGAAAGGGGCAGAAGGAACGCCTCTTCAATCTGCCTGAGGAGAAATGATATGAAAAAATACGTCATCAAGCGATTGCTGTCACTGATTCCAACCATCTTTGTTGTGTCAGTTGTTATCTTCCTCCTAGTGCATTTAACGCCCGGTGATCCGGCAGCGGCGATGCTGGGTGAAGATGCTACGGCAGATGAAATTGCCGCCCTGCACACACAGCTTGGCTTGGATGATCCGCTGACAGTGCAGTATATCCGCTGGGTTGGCAACTGCCTGCAGTTGAATTTCGGCACATCAACCGCCGTGGTGGGCAAATCGGTGAGTGAATTGATTGCTAGCCACTTTCAGCCAACCATCCTGCTGGCTATTTATTCACAGCTGATTACGATTTTGATTGCTATTCCCTGCGGTATGCTGGCCGCGAAGAAAAGAAGCTCTGTCGTTGATTATGTGGTATCTGTCCTGTCTATGCTGGGCATTTCATTGCCAAGCTTTTTGATGGGACTGGGCATGGTGCTGATCTTTGCCGTAGGTCTGCGTATTCTGCCTGCCGCCGGCTATAAGGATCCCTTTACAGAAGGACTATTGCCTTTTCTGCGGTACATGACCCTGCCGGCCATATCCCTTGGCTTTATTCATGCAGGATATATGATGCGCATGACCAAAGCCTCCATGCTGGAAGTACTGGGCAGTGACTACATCAAGATGGCTCGTGCCAAGGGTGTCCGTGAGTGGAAGATTGTGACCAAGCACACGTTCCGCAATGCATTGCTGACGGTGATTACGGTGGTCGGTCAAGGCTTTATCAGCGCATTGGCCGGCGCCGCCGTTGTGGAAAGACTCTTCAATATTCCGGGCATGGGCTCGCTAATGGTAGACTCCATTGAGAAGCGCGACTACCAGGTCATTCAAGCCATTACACTGCTTATTGCCATGCTGAATGTTTTGATTAACCTGATCATCGATTTGATTTACGGTATGGCTGATCCCAGAATTCGCCTGGATTAATGCAGAGGAGGATAGATCCCATGAATGATGAATCCATTTCGGTACTGGATCGGGAATCTCTGCGGCAGCTGCGCCGGCAGCTCATTCGGGAACAGCGCAGGGTTTCCCGTCATAAATTCTTCAGCAACAAGTTGTCCGTGGTTGGCCTGATTCTTGTTATGCTAATGGTCATCTGCGCAGTCTTTGCACCGCTGATTACAGGGGCGCTGGGTGTTGATCCGTATACAGCCGTGATGCAGGATCGCTTTCAGGCACCATCTTTGCAGCATCTTTTCGGCACCGATAATTTGGGACGGGATATCTTTGCCCGTGTTCTTTACGGCGCGCAGATTTCTATGACCGTCGGCTTTACGGTGGGTCTGCTTTCTGCCCTGGTGGGGACAGCTTTGGGTCTGTATGCGTCCACCAACAAGGTGCTGGATAATCTGCTGATGCGTCTGTGCGATGGCTTGAAGGCCATTCCGAATATTCTGCTTGCCATTACGCTGATGGCCGTGCTGGGCGCTAACATGAAGAACGTCATTATCTCACTGACGGTGGTCAGCATTCCCGGCGTGGCTCGCATTGCCCGCTCGCAGGCACTATTGGCAAAAGAGCAAACGTATGCGGAGGCCATGACCGCTGTGGGCGCCAGCCAAACACGCATCCTTTGGCGGCACATCCTGCCCAACATCCTTTCACCGATTATTGTGCAGATGACCTTCACGTTTGCTACGGCCATTATTTCAGAAGCCTCCCTGAGCTTTTTGGGAGCAGGCATTCCGTCTCCCTATCCCAGCTGGGGCGGCATGCTGAATGAGGCAAGAAGCTACGTCTACATGGGCTGGTGGATGATTGTTTTCCCGGCCATTTTCACCGCACTGTCTGTTCTGGGCTTTAACCTGTTTGGAGATGGATTGCGCGACTTGATTGATCCGCTGTCCGGACGCTGAGGAGGAGAAAAACTTGAACGAGAAAATCCTAGAAGTCCGTGAATTGGCCACCAGCTTCCATACGGAGCGCGGCTGGCAAAAGGCGATCGATGGTGTCACTTTCGATGTCTACCAGGGTGAAATCCTGGGCATTGTTGGTGAAAGCGGATGCGGAAAAAGCGTTACCAGCCAGTCCATTATGCGCCTGTATGATGAGCGGCATCTCGTGCGCTACAACGGCCAGGTGATACTGGATGGGCAATCCTTGATGGATCTGCCTTTTCATAAGATGCAGGATGTGCGCGGCTCCAAGGTGTCCATGATTTTTCAGGATGCATTGAGCTCGCTCAATCCGGTATTGACCATCGGTGATCAGATTGGTGAACCGCTGCGAATCCATCAGCATTTATCCAAGAAAGAGGCACGGGAAAAGGCACTGGAGATGCTGAAACTGGTGGGCATTCCAGCACCGGAAAAGCGGCTTGACCAGTATCCCCATGAACTGTCCGGCGGCATGCGTCAGCGCACGATGATTGCAATTGCTCTGGCTTGCCGGCCTCAGCTATTGATTGCCGATGAGCCCACAACCGCACTGGATGTGACCATTCAGGCACAGATTATGGACTTGATTGTGCAACTGAACAAGCAGCTTCACATGGGCGTGATGCTGATTACCCATGATTTGGCCGTTGTCGCGCAGACGTGTTCCCGTGTGATTGTCATGTATCTGGGGCAGATTGTGGAAGAAACAGACGTGTTGACGCTGTTTGATCATCCCATGCACCCGTATACCGAAGGCCTGATGCGTTCCATTCCCCGTATGGAGGGGGATCGTACCCAGCCGCTGTACATGATCCCCGGAACGGTGCCGCTGTTGAATCAAATTCCGTCCGGATGCCGTTTCGCACCGCGCTGCGCCTATGCAACGGAACAGTGCAGACAGAACATGCCGCCGCTGAAGCAGGTGGGCGAGAACCACAAGGTCCGCTGTTTCCATGCATTGGCGGCCAAAAGAGGGGAGGAGAAAGGCGAATGAGTCAAGGAGACATCATTTTGCAGGCGGAAAATATCCGCACGTACTTCCCGATGAAAGGCTCTCTCGGCAACAAGGTAAAAGACGTCAAGGCAGTTGACGGCGTGAGCCTTTCTCTGCGCGAAGGGGAAACCTACGGCCTGGTTGGTGAATCCGGATGCGGAAAGAGCACACTGGGGCGGACAATGATTCGCTTGCTGGAACCAACCAGCGGAAAAATCACGCTGTTTGGGCAAGACATTACCCATTTGAACAGCAAGCAGATGCTTCCGCTCCGCCGCGATGTGCAGATGGTTTTCCAGGATCCCTATACTTCCCTTAACCCCAGACAGCGTGTCGGCGATATGCTGATGGAAGTGCTGGCCATTCATCACATTGGCAATGCAAGCGAACGCATGGCGCGCGCACTGGATATGATGGGACAGGTAGGCTTGCGGCCGGAACATTTCTATCGCTATCCCCATGAATTCTCCGGCGGACAGCGCCAACGAATTGGTCTGGCACGCGCATTGATCCTTGACCCCAAGGTTGTGGTGTGCGATGAGCCTGTTTCTGCACTGGATGTATCCATACAGTCACAGATTATCAACCTGCTGAAGGATTTGCAGAAGAAACGCGGATTGACGTATCTCTTTGTGGCGCATGATATGAGCGTCATTCGCTACATTTCTGACCGTGTGGGTGTGATGTATTTGGGGCACCTGGTGGAGGAAGGCGAAACCGATGAGGTGTTTGAGCATCCTCTGCATCCATACACGAAAACCTTGATGTCCGCCGTTCCGTCTATTGATCCGCGAAATCGGCAACAGCGCATTCTTTTGGCTGGGGATCCGCCGTCTCCCATTGATCCACCCAGCGGGTGTGTTTTCCACACACGTTGTCCTTACGCAAAAGAAGCGTGCAAGAGTGCTACCTGCGAGCTGAAAGAAATTCGTCCTGGGCACTTTGCGGCATGCTCATAATCATTGCAAACAGAAAAGGAAACAAACAGTCCCGACCTGCAACGCTTGACGCTGCGGATCGGGACTTTGCTTTATGGAAAATGATTGAAGACGGATGCTTGCAGGGAAAGCCACCTCCCTCATGCCGTCTTCTCCCTCAGGGCTTCAGCGGGCCATAGTAGTAGCTGGCTGTGGCGCCGCCGTCCATCAGGAAGGTGGAGCCGGTGATGAAGGCACCCTTATCGCTCATGAGAAGTTCTGCCACATTGGCGACCTCATCGGCGGTACCGGGGCGGCCTGCGGGACACTTGGCGAACATGTTCTTGTAGAAATCACCCCGGGGGCCGTTGAACTCATCCATGGCCAAGGGCGTTACGATGATGCCGGGGGCGATGGCGTTCAGACGCGCACCGCGCTTGCCCCATTCCACGGACTGCGCCATAACGCGCTTTTCATTGCAGCGCTTGGCCAGCTGATAGGCATGGAGCGTATCGCGCACCTGACCTAATTGCAGGAAATCCAGCTTCAGCAGATCTTCCGTGGGGGTGGTGGCCAAGGCGGCATCCTGCTCAGCAGTCAAGGCAGGCATCCGCCAACCGGACTGGCTGGAGATGGTCACACCAACGCCGCCGGGGGCGATGACCTGGCCGACCTCTTCCAGCAGAACGGCTGTGCCGTAGAGATCCACCTTCAAGATGGCCTCAATGGGTGCCTGACTGGGGGAGACGCCGGCGGCATTGACCAGCATCTTGATGTCGCCATATTTCTTGCCTTCTGCAATCAGCGCCTTGATGGAATCACGGCTGGAAAGATCCATCTCCATGGGGGTTACATCAAAACCGGCACTGTTCATGATGGAAGCGATGGCCTGGGCATTCTCAATCTTTTTATCGCCGACGATAATCTTCATGCCGGCGCCCATACGGCGGGCAATGGCCATACCGATTTGACCGGCACCAGCCCAGAGCATAACGTTTTTCATGGTCGTCCTCCTATTTATTTGCTGACCTTCTGCACCCACTTTTCCAGGGCGGGTCTGGCACTGTCTACACTGCTGCCGTGAATGGCCAGTCCCTCGGTGACCACGGCATTTTTTGCGGCGTGCTGGATGTCCTTCACCGTGTTGGAAAGCCCACTGCCTTCGTGGGTGCAGAAGGGATGAATCTCCTTGCCGTAGAAGTTGAGATGCTCCAGAAAGGTGTATACGGCCATGGGCATGGTGCCCCAATAGTTGGGGTAGCCCAGGTAGATTTCATCGTAAGCATCCAGGTTGGCCGGCATGGAAACCAGCTCGGGGCGGGCATTCTTTTCAAGATCTGCCTTCGCCTGAGCGATGCAGGCCTTGTATTGGTCGGAGTAGGGGACGACCTGCTCAATGCAGAACAGCTCGCCGTGAGTGATATCTGCCAACATACGGGCGGCCTTTTCGGTGTTGCCGATGGAAATCTGGCGATAGCTTCCGCCGAAGTAATTTTCACCGGCGCGGGAATAATAGGCGATGAGAGTAGCCATGGAGATTCCTCCTCTTATTCAAATTCTTTAGCCACATCCTCCAGCAGTTTGCGGATGGGCAGACGCATGCAGCCAAAGCCGAAATTCTTCTTCATCTTCTCCATGAGGGATGCTCCTTCCCATTTCGTACGCTTGTGTCAGAGAAGGGTGACGATAGACGTCCCCTTTGTCCCATGTGCCGGTGCCAAAGATCACGCCGGCCTCCTGTGCATCGGGCAGACAGCGGAGGAAGCCACGGAAATCGCTCAGGGTGGTGTCTGCTGCCTCATGCTGCGGGTCGGCAGAGGTGACAATCAGGTAGAAAACCTTGCCCTTGATGGCGCGGTAATCTGCCATGCAACGGTCGATCATGGTCTTCATCTGCGCGCAGATGGAATAGAAATATACAGGGGATGCCAGCACGATGACATCCGCTTCCTTCATGGCGCCCAGCACCTCGGCCATGTCGTCATTGCGAACGCAGACATGATTTTCACGGCATCCATAGCAGGCCAGGCAAGGAGCAATCTTCTTCTCAGCCAGGCGAATTTTGCGGGTGTCGTGCCCTGCTTCTGCGGCACCCTTTAGAAATTCATCACACAGCACATCCGAATTGCCGCTTTTGCGGGGACTGCCGCTGATGGCAAGAACCTTCATGCAAATGCCTCCTTTGATGGATTGCTTTTATTGTATCCAGAAGATAAGCGGGGATCAATTTTTGTTTACGTGCCTTTCTATAAGAATTTCTTATGCAAAAAAAGACGACCCATGGACGGGTCGCCTGGAAAATGCGATGACGTTACTTTTGAAATTGCTCCTTGAGCAGATCAGCGAAGCTCTGCACAAAGGGATGATTGCTGTCCTTCCGCCAGAAAGCGCAGTAATTTCGCATGATGGGCTCTTCGCCGCGCATGAGGGGAATGCGCACAATCGAGGTGCCCATGGTGGGGGAGGAAACATCGCCCTCTACGGGAAGAAACCCCTTGCGGCCGATGACCATCAGCCGTGCTTCTTCCAAATTATCCGCAAAGAGAATTTCACTTTGGATCCCCACAATGGTCTGATAATATTCCTGCTCCGTCTCTCTTTGGGCGGCAGAGGAAACCAGAATGCAGGGGATGTTCCGAAGCTCCTGGGGCGTGATGGCCGTCCTTTGCGCCAGGGGACTGCGGGCAGAAACTTCCGCCAAGCTGGCACATTTCCGGAGGCATAGGTTCACATAGGCATCGGAGAATGCCCGTCGCTGGTCGTTGAAAACCAGATCGGCCTCGTTGGTGCGGAGCAGATCGTACAGCTCTTCATGATTGCCGTAAACCACGGAGACCGGCACGTCCGGATGCTGTTCGGAAAACTGCTCCATGGCCCTGGAAAATTCGCCGCCGCTGTAACTGCGGAGGAACCCAAGGCGCAGGCTTAGCACATCTCCCTTAGCAATCTGCTGGGCTTCACGGCACAGCCGCTCGTACTCGGCCACCAACACAAGGCTCTTCTGATAGA
The DNA here is from genome assembly GCA_963594395.1 of Lachnospiraceae bacterium. GTDB lineage: Bacteria > Bacillota > Clostridia > Christensenellales > Aristaeellaceae > CAKUFA01. The sequence goes on along the minus strand of CAVBFK010000241.1, from coordinate 288 downwards.
AGTATTCTCCTGCAGGAGTCAGGGTGAAGGAACGATTCTTTCGCTCCAGCAACGGAAAGCCAAGAGTGCGCTCCAAGGCCTGAATCTGCTGAGAAATGGCGGACTGGGAAATGAAGTTTTCTGCCGCCGCTTTTGAGAAGCTTCCTGTGCGGACAACGGATTGAAAGTATTTCAGCTGCTTCAGCATCATGAGAATCTCACTTTTCTTCTGCGTCCAGCCAGGCGTGATACTTCTCCAGGGTTTTCTGCATCACCACAGGAGCCGGACCGCCGTAGGTCTGACGGGCG
>CAVBFK010000240.1:0-6267 GCA_963594395.1 Lachnospiraceae bacterium | reverse complement strand
TTCCACGGCCGTCCCGTAACGCCGCTGATGATGGTGCAGGAGCAGAGCGATGTGCTGGAGAGCACCTTCCACACCGAGAAGGGCGATTTCGGCGGCGTGATTTTTGCCGACAGCCACCGTCCCTTCCTGCGCACGCTGGACACGGGCTATATGCTGAACACCGGTAGCGTAGGTAACAGCATGGGCGTCCCCAAGGCGCATGCGCTGCTGCTGGAAGGCGAAGAAGGCGATGCCGAAGCCCCGCTGATGATGAGCATCCTCTCCGTGCCTTACGATAACGCCGCCGCCGTGGCGCTGGCAGATGAGCATCTGCCCCATCGGGACGCGTACATCAAGGAGATCACCACGGGGGTATACTCCCGATGATGGAGATCAATCCTGCGAAGGTCTGGCAGGATCGTCTGGCGTCTGCCCTGGGACTGGATCAATATCAAGCCATCATGAGCAAGGCACAACAGGTGGATGTTTCTGCGGATGCGGCCTTTCAGCAGTCTTTCAATGGCTACTATCGCATCAGACGCAATGCCCCGTGGCGGGAAAGCTACTACCGGCTGTTTGAACATCTCAAGCACGCCGAGCAAGTCACGTTTGACGGCATCCTGGATGCACTTTATGCACAGACGGGCAATGTGGAAGCGTCCTTTTCCAGCAAGATGCTGGCAACCCTCCGGCCGGAAATGCCCATTTGGGATCAGTATGTGGTGCGCAACCTGGGGCTGAAGGTGCCATCGGCAACGGATCCTCAGCGTCTGGATCAGGTGAAGGCCTTGTATGCTTCCTTGGTGCGCTGGTACGAAGAATTTTTGACGACCGATAATGCCAAGGTGTGTCTTAATAAGTTTGACGAAATGCTTCCGGATTACACCTGGGTGTCGGATGTGAAGAAGATCGATTCCTATTTGTGGAGTATACGATAAATATGAAGGAGGGCACCTGCATGAACCACCCATCCTCTGTCGCGTCCTATCTGAATACCGCCTATGCCCACCGGATCACCAAGCAGATTTCCATGCTGGGGGATAACCCGGACGTGGGCAATCGCTCCAGCGGAAGCGAGGCGGAACGGCAGGCGGCAAGGATCATCGAAAACGAGCTGAAGGGCATGGGCTTTGAGCAGGTGCATGTGGAGCAGTTCACGGCAGATACCTGGTCCTTCAACCGCGGCCGCATCTATTACCGGGATGAAAACGGCACAGAGCGTTATGCGGTGCTGGGCGGGTTCGCTACGCATCTGACCTGCAATGAGGAAATGCCCATCATCTACGCAGGACGCGGCACAGAAGCGGACTATGCCGGCCTGGACGTTACCGGCAAGGCGGTGCTCATTGATATCAATCAGGCGGAAGATTGGTGGGCGGAGCTTCCGGCCTACGAGGCGCACGTGCATGGCGCCAAGTGCGCTATCCTGTGCAATGTGGCAGGCTATGCCACCTGGGATGGCGACACCATCGGCTCTCAGAATATTTGCGGCCCGGCTTACGTGCCGACTTTTTCTGTTAGCCAAAACACCGCTCGAACCCTGCGCACGTTGATTGAGCGCGGCGGCGGGGAAGCAAGCATCCGTCTGGATGTGGACAGCGTTGTCTGCGAAGGCGGCACGTCTCAGAACGTCTGGGCGGAGATTCCCGGCGAAACGGACGAAGCCATTCTGTTCTTCGCCCATTATGACGGTTACTACCACTCTTTCTTTGATGATGCGCAAGGTGTCGGAAGCGTGCTGGCGCTTGCCCGCGCCTTCAAGGAAAGCGGCTATACGCCCAACAAGACGCTTCGGTTCATCCTTCACGGTGCAGAGGAGTGGGGGCGCACCAACAGGGAATACGACTGGTCCGTGGGCGCGTTCCGCATGATGAACGAACTGCATCCCGAATGGGCAAACACCGCCTTTGTGATCCTGAATATTGACGGCATGCATCCCGTGGCGGGACACACAACCTATGCCATGGCCTCCCCGTACGAATTGCAGGATTTTGTTGCGCCCATCACCTGCCGGGCCTTTGAGGGCACGCCTTACACGGCCAATCCGGAAATCTTCACCGGGTGCTGGACGGAGGATTTCAGCTATGTCCGCAAGGGAATCCCTGCCGTAGTGGCTTCCCATGCAGAACCCCGGGAGCTCTATCACGGTACCGCCTACCATTCCACCATGGACAGCGATGCCCTCGGTGTAGATGATGAGGCGTGGGAAATTGTGCTGAAGCTTTTTGCAGACTTGACCCTGGCGCTGGACGCGCAAGCGGTGCGCCCCATGGCGTTTACAGCCCACTTCAAGGCCATGGAGCAGGCCTATGACGGCACTTCCAAGGCAGATTTCAGCGCCGTCTTTGCCGCAAGCGAAGCACTGGATGCGAAGGTTCAAACCATGAATCGCGCCTACGCGGCGGCATTGGCCGCAGGCGACACGAAAAAGGCAAGCGCCATCCGCTTAGACGGGCTTGCCTTCGATCAAAAGCTGCATGCAATCTATTTTGACTTTGTGAACAGCTTTTTCGGCCTTGATTATGAGGACAACGTCATTTATGCCTTTGAGATGAATGCACGGAACGTGGCGGCGCTCACTGCTGCCATCCGCTGCCTGCAAAGCGGAAACGGTGCCGCGGCCTGCAATGAATATCTCTCGAAGGTGGATTACAACCGCTATGCCCTTCCCTTCAGCGAGAAGACTTACGGATACATGCTCTCCAAGATGAACAACGCCAAAGGCACCTGGGGAGAAGGCATGATCCGCTACCCCGGCGAAAATCTCTGGCCTGTGATTCACGCCGTGGCCGCTAAGAAAGATAATGCCCGGGCAGATTACACGAAGGAAATCGCTGAATTGCAGGATGCCCTGAAACATCAGTCCCAATACCGGCAGGAAATTGAGCGCGACTTCACCGATGCGCTAAAGAGAATCGCAGGAAAAATGAAGCAGGCGGGGGAAGAAAACTGAATCGAAAAAGAGGGCTTTTGCAATTCAGCAAGAGCCCTCTTTCATCTATTCATGATCCCTCAATCTCCATCAGTGCCAGCATGGCCTTGCGCAGCTCTGCGCAGCAGGTTTGCCATTTGGCGGCGTAGTGCAGGGCCAGGTTTTGATCCGGCACGGAGAGCATCAGCGTCATTCGCGGCTGAGGCATGGCGTCTGCAAGGGACAGGAGCCATTCCTGGTCGCTGACCTGCTCCAATGCCGCGGTTTCCGGCAGGGGATCGGGCGTACGGGAAGCATCGAAGTCTGCCCCCAAGCGGGACATGACGGTATCGTAGGTGGCCTGGGCGGCGGCACGCCAGCGCTCCTCCAGTTTCGGCACGGAGGAGGAAGAATCCAGCGTCAGCATCAGGTCGAGAAGCGTGGTGTTTGCCTCCAGCAAACGGAGGCGGATGCATACCCGCCCATCGCTTAGGGTGAAGGATTCCGCCAGCGTCTGCTGCTCGTTGCGGAACCGATTCCGCCACAGGGTGCTCTGCTCATCAATGCAGTCTTTCGTGCTGGCGGGAATGCGATGCTCGAAGGACGTCAGGGTAAACAGGCCTTTTTCACCCACGGCAAGCAGTGTGCCCAGGGGCGAGGCCTGCTCCACCACCTGCTCCTGCTCTTCCAGAACGCTCAGGTTGATTTGCAGGTCGAAGTAGTTCATCAGATCCAGCTCCACCATGAACTGCAATAGCTGCATGTTGGTCACCGGACCCAGGCGGGACAGGGCATAAAGGATCACCAGCTTGAATTCCGAATCGGGAATGGTGCGCCTTTTCATCCAATCACCTCCGTGCAATACAAGGAAAACCCCTCAAACAATTGCTTGAGGGGCTGAGAGGACAAGAAGAACGCCTTACGCCAGGAAAGGCTTCAGGTCGGCCATCAGGTCTTCGCAATCGTCAGAGTAGATTTCCAGCGTGATCGGCTTGGACAGATCCAGGCTGAAGATGCCCAGAATGGACTTCGCATCCACCACGTGACGGCCAGCGCGCAGATCCATGTCGTAGGGGTAACGGTTGACCATGTTGACAAAGGCCTTGACGTTCTCAGCCAGGCTGAGCTTGATATTTACCTGCTTCATTTTGCAATGCACCTCCTCTATTCTGGTACGTGTACAGTATACACTGTGCAGAGGAAAAATGCAAGTGGTACGAGGAGATTCTTTCACGTTTCTGTACGGATATGGTGGGAATAATGCCAAAATGAATATGAAATGTGAACTTTGTCGCGATCTGATGCAGGAAGATTCCATGCGCTGAGCAGACCATAAAACATTCCCTTGACACACGTCTTTCCTTCCATGTATCATACCTTAGAGAAAGTGAGGCTTATGGAAGGTGAAGAATCAACTCGATCCATCCCAGCATCGTCATTTGCTGAAGTCCATCTTCGTTTTGGCATGGCCGGCCATGCTGGAGCAGACGCTCCAAACGGTCGTCCAGTACGCTGACTCTGCCATGGTCGGCCAGATGGGCGCCAACGCCACGGCCGCCGTCGGCTTGACCTCAACCGTCAACTGGCTGGTGAACGCCCCGATGTTTGCCATTGGCGTGGGCTTCCTGGCCTGCATTTCTCGTGCTTTGGGCGCGAAGGATGAAAAGGTTGCCCGCAGTGCGGCGATGCAATCCGTGTTTGCCGCGATTGTCATGGGTCTGGGCCTGATGGCGATTACCCTGGCCGTAACCCCCTTCCTTCCCGGCTGGCTTCACGCAGACGCGGAGATTTACGATACCTCCGCCCGCTATTTCTTGATCGTCTGCCTGCCCATGCTCTTCCGCTCCTTCACGATTATTTTCTCCTCGTGTCTGCGCGCGGCAGGGGACACCCGCACGCCCATGCGGGTCAGCATCCTGATGAACCTGGTGAACATCTGCCTGAACGCCGTGTTGATTTTCCCCACGGGCATGATCAATCTTTTCGGCTACGCCTTGCCCGGCGCGGGTCTGGGCGTGGAGGGTGCCGCCATTGCCACCGCCGTGTCGTATGTGGTCAGCGGCTCCATGATGTTCTTTGCCCTTTGGCACAGCCGTACCCTGGCCTTGAAGGGCGAGAAGCTCCGGCTGGATAAGCCTGTGATGCGGCAGTGCATCCGCATCGGCATGCCCGCCGTGTTTACCCGCATCAGCGTTTGTCTGGGACACGTGGTGTTCCTTGCCCAGGTGTCTGCCTTGGGCACCGTGCCCCTGGCGGCGCACTCCTTGGCGCTGACCGCTGAGGAGGCCGTCTATCTGCCCGGCTTCGGTATGCAGGCCGCCGGCGCTACCCTGTCCGGCAACGCGGCAGGGGAAAGAAACGAAGCCCTTCTTTCCGGCGTCACCCGTACATGCACGGCGGTGTCCGTGGGCATTATGACGGTTCTCGGCGCGCTGATGTTCATCTTCTCAGAGCAGTTGCTGAGCATCTTCACCCCTGACCAGGCGGTCATTGCCGCCGGCTCTTCCGTGCTGAAGATCATTGCCGTGGTGGAGCCCGTGTATGCCGTGGCCATTATTCTGGAAGGCATCTTCAACGGCGTGGGCGACACCCGCGCGCCCTTCATCATCAATGTGGTGACCATGTGGGGCATCCGCATTGTGTCCACCGCTGTGTGCATCAATGTGTTCCATCTGGGGCTGAACGCCGTGTGGTGCTGCATGGGTGCCGACAATGCGATCCGTGCCCTGCTCTTCACCATCCGCTACTTCCGCGGAAGGTGGAAGAAGGCGTTTCATGCGGAGATGTGAGGAGGGTTCGGTTCCATCAAAAAGGCTCGTCACGCAAGGTGGCGAGCTTTTCTTGTATGCAGATTTCCTGGCAGATGACCAAGGCTTACCCATGCGCCCTTCTGCCCCTTAATTCCTGCACAATGCCGGGTAGAACCTCCAGCACGGCATCAACGTCTGCCTCGGTGTTGTCACGGCCGAGGGAAAAGCGCAGGGAACTGCGGGCATGGTCGTGAGAAAGTCCCATGGCCAGCAGAACGTGGCTGGGATCCACACTGCCGCTGGTGCAGGCGGAGCCGCCGGAAGCCGCAATGCCTGCAAGGTCCAGACGAAGCAGGAGCGCCTCGCCGTCTACGTCGGGGAAGCACAGGTTCAGGTTGCCGGGGAGCCGATGCTCTTGGTCACCGTTTAGGAACGCGTCCGGAACGGCGGACAGAATGCCCTCCTGCAGGCGATCCCGCAGGGCGGCGATGCGGAGGTTATCGTCCATGCGCTCCTGGGCAAGGGTGATGGCTTTGCCCAGACCGACAATGCCCGCAAGATTCTCTGTGCCGGCACGCTGGCCGCGCTCCTGGGCGCCCCCGTGCATGAAGTGATCCAGATGCACAC
>CAVBFK010000239.1:0-2761 GCA_963594395.1 Lachnospiraceae bacterium | reverse complement strand
GGGTGGTTTCCATCAGGCTGTTTTCCAGCAGGGTGAACTGCTCTTCCTCTGTGGCGGAAGACAGCACTTGGTGTGCCAGCATCGTTTCATTGAAGATGGAAGCCGTCTCAGCCAGGGGCATGGGGGTAGAAATCATGCAATAGGGCAGACCTGCCAGGCAACGGTTGTGCCATGCGTGACCCAGCTCGTGGGCAATGGTGCTGACATCAGAAAAACTGCCCTGGAAGTTGGTCATGACCAGGCTGCGGTCATAGCAGTGAACGCCGGCACAGAAGGCACCGCCCGTCTTGCCTTCGCGGGGATACAGGTCAATCCAGCGCTGCTCAAAGGCGTTGTCCATGAACTCTGCCATCTTCGGCGTAAACTTGCCCATTTCCTGCAGAAGCTTTGCCCGGGCTTCTTCGATGGTATAGGTCTTGGCACCGTGACCTACGGGAGCAAAAAGATCATAGAAGGGCAGACCGTCTTCGTATCCAAGGTACTTGGCCTTGGCACGGAGATAACGGCGGAAGTGGGGCAGATACTCGCGGATGGCTGTCCACATGGCGTCCAGCGTTTCGCGATCCATGCGGCTCTGGTTCAGGGTCATGTCCAGCACGGAATCGTACTTCTTGGCCTTGGCCAGGGTACGGGCTTCCATCTTGATGCTGTTCAGGCAGTACGCCATGGGCAGCTCCATCTTCTTATAGGATGCAATCTCTGCTTCGTAGGCATCCTTGCGGACGGAAGCGTCAGGATCATAGGCCATGCCGCGCACTGCAGGCAGAGGCAGCTCCTGACCGCGGTACAGCACCGTGTGATTGGAATCCAGCTTGTCACGCAGCTGACTGAAGGCTGTGCCGCCGCTCAGGCGCATCTGCAGAATCCAAGGCTCGATTTCTGCGGGAATCAGATGGCTGGCCTCGGAAGCCATTTCGCGCAGGGCAAAGGCAACCGTCTGAAGCTTGGGAGAAGCGGCAATCAGCTCCTCCAGGTTGGTCAGCGAACCCACATAGCGGGTGATGCCGGAGCTGATGAGGCTCAGGTCGTTGAAGATAACATTCAGCTTGTCGTCGTAGCGTGCGGCGTCCTGATTGTTGGCGTCCACGGCCAGGGTCAGGCTGGAAAAGGACGAAACGCGATCGATCAGGCTGCTGATTTCCTCCTGCGCATCCATCAGGGATTCCAAATGGGTGCGGTCATCCTCGGACTTTTCCAGCAGTTTGCCCAGGGCGGCAATCTTCTCCTGAAGGGTTTTCAGGTCAGCCTCGTACTTCGGGTCGTCGAAACCTTGATAGAGATAAGAAAGATCCCAGCGGTCGTTCATGGTGGTGCCTCCTTTGATGAATGAGCGGTGTGCTCAGAATGTCAGCGTCTCCTGAATGGGATAGTTCAGAGCCTTCAGCCGGGTCAGGGCTTCACGCCAAAGATCGGTGTTCCGCAGCATGGCGGGGTCATGGGCATCAACGCCCAAAATAACACGGTTGCCCTTACCGGCAAGATGCTCCCAGAAGCCTTGGCACGGATAGCCGCGGTCATGTCCGGTCAACTGGCTGTCCAAGCCCAGCAGATTGTACTCCAGCGGAACATCTGCCTCGCGGGCGGCCTGAGCGATAATGTCAGAGGCCTTTTCGCATACGGCGTCAAATTCGGGACGGGGGCGCATGTAAAGGTCGGGATGGGCGACATAGGCGAAAAGACCGGTGTGCAGGGCTTCGGCTACCGCATCGGCATAGCGGAGAACGCCATCGTCCGTGGCACAGCTCTGGCCTACGTATGGATGATCTTCTTCGCTGACCAGATAGTGCTCGCCCAAAATGAAGTACTCCATGCCTTCATCCTGCATGCGGTGCAGATGATCCATGTAACGGGGGAAGTACTCGACCTCAAGCCCCATGTGAATTTCAATGCGGTCCGCATAGCGCTTCTTCAGATCACGGACGGAGGCCATGTAGCCCGGCAGGGACGCCATGTCCATGCGGATGTTGCTGACAAAGCCCGTGCGGTAGGGCCACGGCGTATGATCGGAAAAGCCAAGGGTTTTGAAACCGCCGTCCAAGGCGGCAAGCACGTATTCCTCGTCTGCACCAACGGCGTGGTGACAGCGGGTGGTGTGGGTATGATAATTTGCTTTCATGGTAATTGCGTCCTTCTGCGCAAAAGTACAGCGCACCTTCCATTATACTTAGTCGGGACAAATTAAGCAAGTAAATCATGACATGTGGTGGCAAAGACGTTCCCAAAAGAAAACCCTTCTTCCCATGAATGATTCGGGAAGAAGGGAGAGCAAGGGAGAAACGCTTTTTAAGGCGACTGTATCCCTCACGTAAAATCAAATTATTCGGCCTTCACGTCTTTATCCAGCACGCGGTGCTGCTGACGGAGGGCGGCAAGGCAATTCTCCTTGCTACGCTCGATGTGCTTGTGCGTCAGCTGCTGGAAGTTTTCCAAATCGCGCTGCTCGATGTAATCCACCAGCTTGTAGTGCTCCTCGTGCGCCTGGGGACGGCGGTTCTCCTGACGGATGGACATGGCGGAGAAACGGGTGATGAACTCATCCTGACCTTCCATCACGCGAAGAATGCGATTCTGATGGGAAATGGCCGTCATGGCGCCGTGGAAAGCACGCGCCATGGGGGACAGGGTCTCGATGTCGCCGGCATTCATGACATCGTCCATTTCACGGAGGCGCGCACGCAGACCGGCAATATCTTCAGCCGTCGCATTGCGGATGATCGCAGGCAGAGTCAGCATCTCCAGGGCATTGCGGATGGTGTAGATC
>CAVBFK010000238.1:0-16872 GCA_963594395.1 Lachnospiraceae bacterium | reverse complement strand
GTAGAGCAAAGAACAACGCATACACCCAAGAGCAGCGAGTTACAGATTGTTTCCAGATTGTCTGCATTGGCGATTGCCTGCCATCCTTGATACAGGTCAAGGCGGCCATCAACGATGACCGCCTTTGCGAACACTGTAATCAAGGGGCAGAGAATCAATCCAATCAGAAGAATCAGGAGCAGTACCGTGGGCAGATTCTTCTTCAGCTTGAATTGTCTCATATGTCCTCCGTGAATTCCTTACTTGCAGAGGCTGTTCAGCTCAGCTGCCGTATCGGAAGCAACTTCCATCATCTGATCCCAGTCGGTAGCAATCTGAGGGATGTCAGACAGGTTGGTACGATTCTCGCACTGGATGTCGCTGCGGCCGGGGAGCAGGTAAGCATTGGCCACCAGCTGCTGTGCCTCATCACTGAAGAGGAAGTCGATGAAAGCCTTGGCGTTGTCCATGTTCGGAGCCGTCTTCATGATCATGGCAGGACGGGGGTTCACCACGGTGCCGGAAGCAGGGTAGTAGATGGCAAGGGGTTCGCCCTTATTGATGGAGGAGTAGGCGTTGTAGTCCACACCAGCGATCAGGATGGCCTTTTCACCGGTGGTCACAGCTTCCAGAGCTGCCTTGTTGGCGCCGGGAACGGTCAGGCCGTTGGCTGCCCAGGACTCCATGATGCTCTTGCCGTCTTCCAGACCGGTCACCAGGCCAGCCAGGAAATCCTTGCAGGCGCCGGACTTTTCAGGGTCAGGGATAGCAATCATGTCCTTGTACTCTTCGCTGGCCAGTTCACTCCAGTCAGCGTTCAGCTCGGAAATGATGGTGGTGTTGTAGATCACGCCCACAGCAGAAGCGCTGTAGCCGAAGAGGGTGCTGTCGCTGTCGATCCAGCCCTCATTGATCTTGTCGGCATTGGCGGGGGTGTAGCTTTCCAGCTTGTCCTCGCTCTTCATGCTCAGGCCATCGGACCAGGAAGCCAGGATGACCACGTCAGCCACAGGGTTGGCTTCTTCAGCCTCCAGGCGGGCAAGAATCTCACCCGTGGTGCCCTGGAACTGCTCTACTTCGATACCGGTCTTCTCGGTGAAGGCGGCAGCCAGCTTGTCAGCCAGGCCGGAGGGGCTGGGCATATAGACGGTCACCTTGCCCTCAGCCTTTACGCAGGTTGCAAGGCCAAGGCACAGAGTCAGGGTCAGAAGAAGACAGGCAATACGTTTCATGTTCTCTCGCTCTCTTTCTCAAACGAAATGATTTGCTTGGGATCTATGTAAACGGACAGCTTTTCGCCGGGCTTGATCCTCTGCCCGTAGTTCAGTGTCCATGTTACATCATGATAAACGGCAGTGACTTCATAGGTACTGCCCAGATACTGCACGTCCTTCACGGTCAGTTCAAAGTGCAGCGCCTCCCCCGACGGCTCGAAGGATACCGCTTCCGGGCGGAACATTTCATGATCGTTCAGCCAGTTTGACTTGCCGATAAACCGTGCCACAAACTCCGTTGCCGGGCGGTGGTAGATGTTTTCCGGCGTGTCGTACTGTTCCGCCGTGCCGCCGTGCATGACGGCGATGCAGTCGCTCATGCTCATGGCCTCGGTCTGGTCATGGGTCACGAACACAGCCGTAATTCCAAGGGCGGAAGTTAATTCTGTCAGCTCGTGGCGCATTTCCTCACGGAGCAAGGCATCCAAGGCGGACAGAGGTTCATCAAACAAAATGCATCCAGGACGAACGGCAATGGCGCGCGCAAAAGCCACACGCTGCTGCTGTCCGCCGGAAAGCTGATGGGGATAGCGCTTTTCAAAGTCTTCCAAATGGACGGTGCGGAGCGCCTCCCGAACCCGCTGCTGCAGGTCCTTTGTATCTTTTCTGGCACGAAGGCCGAAAGCAACGTTTTCAAAGACTGTCATGTGAGGCCAGAGTGCGAAATCCTGAAATACGAAGCCCAAATTCCGTTTCTCAGGCGGCATATTGATTTTCTGCCGTTGTGAGAAGACGCAGCGTTCGTCCAGCCATATCTCGCCCTCATCCGGTGTTTCCAGTCCGGCGATCATCCTCAGCAGAGTAGTCTTACCGCATCCGGAAGGGCCAAGCAGAGTCGTGAAGCTCCCGTCTTGGATGGTTAACGTCGTTGCGTGGATAACCTGCTTCCCATCGAAGCTTTTCGTAATCCCCTTCAATCGAATTTCCATGTTATCCCCCTTCTTGCGGTACAGCTTGAGTATAGCCATCGTTTGTAAAATCCTCCAGCGATGGATTGTAAAGTCTATGTAAAAAAACCGGCGGCATGTTTTGTATGCCGTCGGCTTGATGTGTTATGAAAGATTATTCTCCGAACTGCTGGTGCACCACATTGCAGATCAGCTGTGCCGTGCCCTCCACGCCAAAGCGTGAGGAATCGATGAGAAGATCCTTGTTCTCCAGCACATTCTTCGCATCCCCGCAGTATTTCCGATGATAGTAAACCCGCGCCAGATCCATATCATGGATGGTCTTCCGTGCTGTCTTCTCATCCATGTTCAGCCGCTCCACGCAGTTCTTGACCCGCTCTTCCAGCGGAGCAAACAGGTACACGGACAAATGATTGGGCGCATCCCGCAGGATATAGTCACTGCAGCGTCCCACAATGATGCAGGAACCTGCCTTGGCCGCATCCTGAATGATGCTGCATTCCGTATCAAAGACCTCATCGCTGATGCTGTAGCTGGTCAGGTTCATCTTTTCCCGGCGGTGGCGGAACAGGCTCATATTGCGATTCGCCCGCTCCTCCGTATCGCTGATGAGGGTCAGACTCTGCCCCATGCGCTTGGCCGCAGCCTCCACAATGTCACGATCCCAGAACTCCACCCCCAGCATCTGGGACAGCCGCTGGGCAACGGTTCGTCCCAAAGCGCCGAATTCGCGGGAGATGGTCACCACATACTGTTCCATCATGCTCCTCCTTAATTCACCTTTGCAGGCTTTCGGGTATTCTTCTGAATCCGCCGAACAACGCAGGACAAGGTGAAATTGATGACAAAATAGATCAGCGCCGCCAAGCCGAAAAGCACAAACACATCGGAAACGTTCACCGTTCCCAACCCGTTGTAGCGGTACGCCGTGCTCATCAGTTGCTTGGTGCGTGCCATTAGTTCAATAGCCGCCACATTGGCCAAATAGGATGAATCCTTGATGGTGGTAATCACCTGGCTGAGCAAGGTCGGAATCACGTTGCGGAAGGCCTGCGGCAAAACGATGTATCCCATAATCTGCACCGTGCTGAAACCCTGGGCATGGCCGGCCTCGAATTGGCCTTCTGCCACGGAGTTCAAGCCGCCGCGGATAATTTCTGCAATCACCGAAGAGGTGAAGAGAATCAATGCCACGGCCGCCTTGAACAGCAGTTTCACATCTGCCGCCGAGGAAAGGCCGAACATCTTATGATTGAAAATTTCCGGCACCGGGCAGAACACCAGGCAGATGAAGATCCACAACAGCAGAGGCGTGTTGCGGAACACTTCGATGTAGATGATGGCAATCCGGCGGAAAATCCGTGCTTTGCCCTTGGTGCCGTAATTGCGCAGAAGGGCCAGAACGGAACCGATCAGGATGCCGAAAGCCACGGCCACCAAGGAAATCATCAGCGTAAACACAACGCCGCGGAGCAAATACTGCAGTAGTGCCGGCGTGGTGATCATTTGAAAGCTGGCTTGCAATTCCGTCATACGTCCATCACCTTCTTTTCACTGGTAGGCTGAATTACCGTCCGCCGATCGCGAAGCTTCAGCCGCTGTTCCCAGGTACTGGCCAGGCGGGACAGCGGGAAGCAGATGAGGAAGAACAGCACGCCGCACACCAGATAGGCCGGGCCGTAAGCGCCGCCGGTGGTGGCACCGGTCACAAAGGAATAGGTCAAGGAGATCAAGTCCGATCCGCCGATGATGTACAGGCAGGAAGTGTTCTTAATCAGGTTGACCACCTGATTGACCATGGGCGGCAGGATGATCTTCACGCTCTGGGGCAGAATGATATAGGCCATCTGCTCCAAGTAGTTGAAGCCTTGCGATTGCGCCGCCTCAAACTGTCCTTTCGGGATTGCCTCAATGCCTGCGCGGAACACTTCTGCCATGTATGCGCCGTGATAGATGCCCAGAGAGATGATGCCTGCAGGCAAAATGCCGATGCTGTGGCCCGAGAACGCCAGCGCATAGTACAGGAAGCAAATCTGCAGCACCACCGGCGTATTCTGGATAAATTCCACATACACCCGTGCCACAGCACGAAGCGCCTTCTTTCTGCCGGTAGCCATCAAGCCGAAAACGATGCCCAGCACCATGGCCAGCAAAATGCCCAGCAGCGCTGTCAGCACCGTTGTGCCCAATCCCAGCAGAAACGTGCCCCGATACGTCCATACCTTTGCCCATGCATCCGACGCAAAGAGCGACGCCATGTTTCATCCCTCCAGTGTAGCGAAATAGGCGCAGGAAGTGCCTTATTCCTGCTTCCTGCGCCGTGCATCATGATGTTTGGTGGAAATTACTCAACGCCGTTATTGGCCATGAAGGTTGCGATGGTACCATCAGCAAGCCACTCGGTGATCTTCTCTTCCACGAAGGCAGAGAAGCCGGAGCCCTTCTTGGTGGCAACGCCGTATTCCTGCGGAGCGAACTGGGCATCGATGAAGGAGCGGCCTTCCGTCTTGTAGATGGCCAGGATGGACTTATCCACAGAGAAGGCGTCCACTTCGCCGGCGCTCAATGCGGTGGAAATGGTGGGATAGTCATCATACTGCTGGAAGGTCACGCCGGTGGTCCAGGTAGAAGGATCAAAGCTGTCGTGATCGAAGGAACTGCCGTCGATGAGGCCGGCATCAATCATGGCTTCCACCACGGCACGGGCGGAGGTAGAACCGGAAGAAACGCCGATCTTCTTGCCCACCAGGTCAGCCAAGGTGGTGATACCAGAAGCATCCTCCACCAACACGGTCACATAATCCGTGTAATAAGCGGTAGAGAAGTCCCAGTTTTCCTTGCGGGCTTCGGTGATGGTGAAGGTAGCCAGCACGCAGTCGATGTCGCCGGAATCCAGCAGCTCAGTACGGGTTGCGGCCGTTACGGTGGTAAACTCAATGTCGACGCCCAGCTCTTCTGCCAGCTTGTTGGCAATGTCAATTTCCATGCCGCTGTATTCGCCGGTCAGCATATCCTGATAGCCGAAACCAACCACAGCGTTCTTGACGCCGACACGCAGTACACCGCGATCCTTAATGGCCTGCACATCGGGATCAACCTCTTCTGCCAGGGCAGAAACACTTGCCAGAACCATCATCAGCGTCATCAGCAGGCACAAAACCTTTTTCATAGAAAAGACCTCCTTCATACCTTATCCTTCTATCGGAAGCGGTTCCCCGCTTCCTGTTTCAGCTCCGAGGAGCCAGAAACCTTATTTGCGCAGAATCTTGCCGAGGAACTGCTTCACGCGTTCATTCTCCGGATGCTCAAAGAAATGATCCGGCGTGCCTTCCTCAATGATCTGCCCATCGGCCATGAAGACCACACGATCTGCCACCTGACGTGCAAAGCCCATTTCATGGGTGACCACCACCATGGTGATCTTCTCCTTGGCCAGGCGAATCATCACGTCCAGCACTTCCTGAATCGTTTCCGGGTCAAGGGCGGACGTGGGCTCATCGAAGAGGATGATCTTCGTTTCCTGGCACAAGGCCCGTGCAATGGCAATGCGCTGCTGCTGGCCGCCGGAAAGGGTGGTGGGATAGACATGCGCCTTGTCCCGCAATCCGACCACATCCAGGTAGTGATAGGCCAGCGCTTCTGCCTCCGCCTTGGGTTTGTGATGAAGCTTCATGGGCGCCAGGGTCAGGTTCTTCAGCACCGTCATGTGCGGATAGAGGTTGAACTGCTGAAAGACCATGGACATGTTCTCGCGAACAATGTGCGTCTTATTGCGGGCGGTGAGTTCCTGCCCGTTAATGTACACATGGCCGCTGCTGGGTTCCTCAAGGAAATTCATGCAGCGCACCGTGGTCGACTTGCCGCTGCCGGATGGTCCGATGATGACCAGCTTTTCGCCCTCAGCCACCGTCAGATTTACATCTTTGAGCACGTGCAGTTCACCGAAATACTTGTTGACGTTCTCCAGTCGAATCATCCTGCCAACCTCCTGGTGAAAACACAAAGGCGCTTGACAAGAGAAAATCTCATCAAGCGCCTTTGCTTGGGCTCATTATAGATGGCAACTGCATACATGTCAATAGATGGAGCGTCAAAAACAAGGAAAATACAGTCAAACGTGCAAGTTCTGCATTGATTTTATTCATTTTCTGTGTTTATCTCACTCAGAATGAAGTTCCGCATGCATTGTATCCAGCATTTCCTTCATTCATTGCCTTGCTACGTAGCCGGACTTGCTTCCAGGCAATCGATGTGTTACAATCACTCCAGCAATTCGTTGAAAGGAGCTTGCCTATGGAACATAAGCTTCACCTGTACTACGGCAACGGCAAAGGAAAAACCACCGCCGGCATGGGACTGGCCGTGCGCTTTCTCGGTCACGGAAAGAAAGTGCTCATTGCACAGTTTATGAAGGATGGCACTTCCGGCGAGCTGGCCGCATTGAAGCATTTTCCCAACGTAAAGGTGTTTGACATAGAGCCGTTCAAGGGCTTCTTTGCACAAATGACGCCCGATGAACAGCAGAAGGCCATCGCATCGCAGACCCAAGAGGCACAGCGTCTGCAGGAAGCAATCTGTCACCTGCATCCTGATATGATTCTGCTGGATGAGTTGGCCATTGCCTGTGTTGTCGGCGTTGTTCCGCAGAACGTTGCCGAATCTCTTGTCGCCGCGGCGGTTCAGTATGGCGAAACCGTTGTCACCGGCTATGATGCCCCGGATTGGCTGAAAGAACAGGCAAACTATGTCACCCATCTCACGGCAGAAAAGCACCCCTTTGAAACCGAGGGGCTGTCTGCCCGAAAGTGCGTAGAGTGGTAACGCGTAACAGAATACAAGAAAGGAGAAGCCGCTTTGAAAAGTGACTTCTCCTCTTTCTTTTCCCGAAACCTTTGTTGATCAGATTCCTTCAATCAATTTTCCCATCAAATTCCTTCAAAGCTGAAGCGGAATTCAACAGGCTTGGTCACGTCCAGGAGGTATTCCTCATGAGTACGGGCACCCCAGCTGTCGTCACCGCCGACGCCCATCTGCTGCTTGCTCACCCGAACCACCGTGTTGTACACCGGCGGCAGCTCATTGGGATGACGGGCATTTTCCAGTTCATGAGGCGTATAGGGCAACACGGACAGCTCCATGACATCGCCCATAAAGCGCAGGCCATGGCCGCGGAAGTCCGTCACTTCTGCCCAGCGGACACCGGTGCGCTCGCCGCATTCCTGGGGCAGGGTGTAGTGGGACAGATTCTCCCCTGCTGTGGTCTTCCAGATACCCAGGCGGGCGCCGCGGCAACGATCCACGTAATTCTCGCTGGGACCCATGCCGTAATACCGCACCTGGTCATAGTCCGCATCCATGGTAAACATCATGCCGAACTCAGGCATGTCCCCCAGCTCCTTGACGGGATCATAATGCAGGCACACGTCCACTTTGCCGCAGGGATGCACCGTATAGGTCACCACGCACTTGGCTTCCGGCGTTGTGGGCAGTTTATAGGGAAGCACCACGGAAATGCCGCCGTCCTCCTCATGGACGATCTCAGGGTCAGGACCCTGCTTGTCGTAGGCCAGGTACATAGAGGCAATCTTCCACTGAGCATACCGCTGGGGCATGCTGCTGCCGTAGTCATTCTCCGTCGGTGCACGCCAGAAGTTGGGCATGGGCACATATTTGAGCATTTCCTTGCCGCCGATGCGATAAGAAGTCATCTTGCCCAGTGCCTTGCTGAACAGCACATCGAAGTGCTCTCCGTGAACGCCGATATTGAAATCACCTTCCGCCACACGGACAGGCGCCGCAACAGGCTTCTTCTCCTCACCTGCCACCTGGTAAACACCCTGTGCGAACGCTACCTCATAGCCGGCCGCCGCCCAAGGAGTCGCCTTCTTCTGCCGGAAGGACAGCGTGACAGCATACTCGCCCGGGCGCTTCTGTTCCTTGAAGGGCAGTTCCATTTCAGCCGATGCTTCAGGGGCAACGCTCACCTTCATCTCAGCAGAGGCGATCTCCTTGCCGTCCTGCTGGAGGGTAGCCACGCAGTTATAGGCATCCGTGTTGGTGAACATCTGGCGGTTATGGATCACTGCCTTGTTTTTGTCTACCTCGGCGAAAATGGGCTGGTAATTATACTTGACTTCCTGCATTTTGGGCGTCTCACTGCCGTCGCCGAAAGCAATGCCGTTGCAGCTGAAATCTGCATCGGTGGGACGGTCGCCGAAGTCGCCGCCATACAGGTATGCCGTTTTGCCGTAGCGATCCCGCACGCGGATGCTCTGATCGATGTAGTCCCAGATAAAGCCGCCCTGATAGCGGGGCTCTTCATAGGCGTACTCGGTGTACTTGTGCATGGCGCCGTTGGAGTTGCCCATGGAGTGGGTATACTCACACATGATGAAGGGCTTGTCATGATGCTCCTTCAGGAACTTGCGGATGCCCTCCACAGGGGTGTACATCTGGCTCTCCATGTCGGATGCCTCACAGTAGCGGCGATCCTGGAAGACGCTTTCGTAATGCACCAAGCGGGTGTCATCCAGCTCGCGGAAGCGTTGGCTCATGGCCAGAGGAACCTTGCCGCTGATGGACTCGTTGCCGATGCTCCAAATGAGAATGCTGGGATGATTCTTATCCCGATGGTAGGAGGAATCAATGCGATCCAGCATGGGCGCCAGCCAGTTTTCCCGATCACCGGGCACGGCATAATCCAGCCCCTTGCGCTTGTTGACAATAATGGCATTCCATACGCCGTGGCTCTCCAGATTGTTTTCCGCAATGAGGTAGAGTCCCAGCTCATCGCACAGGGCATACAGCGCATCATGATTCGGATAATGGCTGGTGCGCACGGCGTTGATGTTGTTGCGCTTCATGGTCAGCAAATCACGGCGGATCATCTCCGGCTTGATGGCACGGCCGGATTCAGCGCAGAAATCATGACGGTTGGCGCCCTTAAAGACAATGCGCTTGCCATTCAGGCACATAATGCCGTTCTTCATTTCAAAACGGCGGAAACCAACCTTCTGGCGGGTTACCTCGCACAGCTTGCCGTCGGCGTTTTCCACCGTCACATCCAGCTGATACAGATGCGGATCTTCCGCGCTCCACTTCTTCGGCGCCTTCACCTGCATCACAGCCTTGGCAGGGGTCTCGTCGCCTTCCACAGCGGCTTCTGTCACGGTTTCGCCGCCATCGGTCAGCAGGAAGTGCACCCGATGCTTACCCTTACCCTCAATGTCTGCCGTTACAGTCAAGGTGCCGTCCTGATAGGCATCATCCAGCTCAGCGCGGATGGTCAAATCGCGGATGTGTTTTTCCGGCAAGGCATACAGATACACATCGCGGAACAGGCCGCTGAAGCGGAAAAAATCCTGATCCTCTGCCCAGCTGCCGGCGCACCAATGATATACACGGCAGGCCAGCTTGTTGCGCCCCTTCTGCACGTAGGGTGTCAGGTCAAACTCACTGGGCGTAAAGCTATCCCCTGCAAAGCCCACATAATGGCCGTTGAGCCACACGGCAATGCAGCTTTCCGCGCCCTGGAAGGAAATGCGCACAGGCATGCCATCCCATGCTTCCGGCAGAACAAAATGCTTCACGTAGCAAGCCACGGGGTTGTAATGCTCGGGAATATCCCCGGGCTCAAGATTCTCGCTGCCATCCCAAGGGTACTGAATGTTCACATACTGGGGGATGCCGTGTCCTTCCATCTGAATATGGGCAGGAACGGGAATGTCTTCCCAGTCGGTGCAGTCATACTCCGGCTGTTCAAAGCCGGGGATGACCTGCTTTTCCGTCCTTGCGCAGAAGAATTTCCAATAGCCGTTCAAGGACATGCGCAGGCGGTTTTCCCCTGCCTCCAGGTCCTCCATGCAGGCAAACGACTCATGATCGGAGTGAGCATCCAGCCGTCCTTCGCGGAAATAGGTCGGATCCTTCAACTTATGATAATCAAATTCCATCGTTTTTCTCCTCGTCTTTCGATAGGATGGGCTAAGGTAAATTTTCTCCATGCGAATGGACAAATCCTGCTGAAAATTTGCCAAAGCGGAAAGGAATTCGCATTTTTTCTGGATACAATCTCGAAAATTGGAGGGTTTTCACCGGTGCCATGATGTGCTATAATAAAATGAGTTTTCGAAACTTATGATAATGAAGAAGGCATGAATGATGCAGGCACGTAAGAATCTCCGTCGTATTGATCTTGGTCAGCTCAGCGAAAATGTCAAGCTGATCCGTGCAAGTGTCCCCACCTCCACACGTTTGTTGGCTGTTGTGAAGGCCGATGCTTATGGTCACGGTATGGTGCAGGTGGCAAAGACAGCCCTGAAGAGCGGTGCAGACCATCTGGCCGTTGCCATTACGGAAGAAGGTGAAACCCTTCGCCAGGCAGGGGTGACCGCCCCCATTCTGGTGCTGGGCGCCACCACGGAAGCCTCTGCCATGCAGGGTGTTTCCTGCGGATTGACTCTCACGGTCTGTGATACGGAAATGGTGCACTGGGTGGAAGACGCAGCTGTGAAGCTGGATCGCCCCGCCTTTGTGCACGTAAAACTTGATACGGGCATGAGCCGCATCGGCTGCCGCAATGAGCAGGAAGTTCTTGCGGTGCTGGACGCCTTGAAAAAATGCCCGCATGTACAGCTGACGGGTGCCTTTACGCACTTTGCCGATGCAGATGGTGATGACATGGCCTTCACCTATCAGCAGCTGGAGCGTTTCAAAGCCTTGACTGCTCTGTTGCCGAAGGGCATTATCCGCCACTGTGCCAATTCTGCCGCCATTCATCGCCTGCCGGAGGCTTCCTTCGACATGGTACGTGCCGGCATCACCATGTACGGCTATCCGCCCGTTCCCACGGACATGCCGGTCAAGCCCTTCATGACCTGGGAAACCGAAGTTACCTATGTAAAGGAAATCACCGCCGGCGATACGGTCAGCTACGGCCGCACCTTTAAGGCAGACGGCGTTCGCCGCGTGGCTACCATCGCTTGCGGCTACGGCGACGGCTATCATCGCGCCGCCAGCGGCAAGGCACAGGTGCTGATTGCCGGTCATCGTGTGCCCGTGCTGGGACGCATCTGCATGGATCAGATGATGGCTGACGTAACCGACCTGCCCGAGGTCAAGGCAGGTGACCGCGTGGTGCTCATGGGCACCATGGGGAATGAGACCATCACCGCCGAAGAGATGGCCGCATGGGCAGGCACCATCAGCTACGAGGTACTGCTGGCCGCCACCGGCCGCGTGCCCCGCGTGTGGGAAAATGGCCTCGAATGAGAAAAAGCTCCTTCGCAAGCAGCTCCGTGCCGCTTACGGAGGAGATGATGCGCGCAATGCTGAAAGCCGCGTTCTTTGCCGCGCCCTGCTGGATTGGGATGTTTTCCGCGGTGCATCGGTGGTGGCGGCGTACGTTCCCCTGCCCCGTGAAGCTGATATTACGCCTGTGCTTCATGCCGTGCTGGAAGCAGGGCACATCCTTGCTCTGCCCCGATGCGGAGAGCCGCCGCACATGACGTTCCATGCCGTGCACAGTCTGGACGAGTTGGTACCCGGCCCCTACGGTCTGCTGGAACCGTCTGCCGAGGCGCCTGTCATTGCACCGAAGGATTTTTCCCTGGTGCTTGTTCCGCTGGAAGGTGTGGATCAATTCGGTCACCGTCTCGGCAAAGGATGCGGCTATTACGACGCTTTGCTATCGCAGATTGATTGTCCATCGGTCGGCATTGCCCTCAGCTGGCAGGAGTGTGATCGTGTTCCTACGGAAACACATGACCAGCCGCTGGATGCCGTGGCAGACGCGCAGGGCATTCGTCTAATTCATCATCGTTCATTTTTTGCAGTCGATGCAAACGGAGAAAGGAATTCACATGGAAAGCAAGCAGAAGAAGGCAAAGAAGCCGAAGATCGTTACCAAGCCCTATCTGAAAGGCAACGTCGTTGACAGCCATCTGCTCACCAGCAGTCTGAAATTCTTTGGTGCGCTGGCGCTAATGGCCTTTGTCTTTCTGCTGCTGAGCACCTTGCTGATGGTCAGCAACCGCGTGCTGTGCATCATTCTCAACCTGGTGGTGCTTACCGCCTGCTACCTGCTGTTTTACAACAGTGGTGCCGGCAAAGGTACGGCCGATGTGAACCTTGGCGAAATGCTGTACATGCGCAAAGAGAACGGCCATACCATCAGCGTAAAAGATCAAGGTAACTGCTTCCATCCGCTGAAGGGTCTTACCTCGGCCATGATCGGTACGGTGCCGCTGTTCATTTGCGCCGTTCTGCTTGCCGTAACGGCACATGTGCAGATGACGGGACTTTCCACCCTGCCGTCCTGGGTCTCTACCTATGAAACCCGCTCGGAAATCGGTGATGCACTGGCCTACTATCACACAGTCACCTCGATGGATCTGGAAAGCGTGCTGCGGATCATCATCCGCGTATGCATCATGCCCATGGTGTCCATCGTCGGTACGGATCACACCCAGGGGCTGTTGCTTCTGGAGCGGCTGAGCCCCATTGCAGCCCTGTTGCCCGGTATTGCCTACGGCCTCGGCTACACCCGCGGTCCTGCCATCCGTGCCAAGGTACATACCAACATTGCCAGCAACGACCGCAAGCGCGCCAAGCGTGAAAAGAAGCAGCAGCAGGCTCGTGCCAAGCGCAATGAGCCCGAACAGCTGAATTAAAGGAGGTACCCCATGCGAATTGTCGCAGGCAGTGCCCGTTCCCGTGTTATTCATGCGCCCGAGGGGCGTGACACCCGTCCCACCCTGGACCGGGTGCGTGAGAATCTCTTCAATGTGCTGAATCGCCGTGTTCCCTCTGCTCGCGTGCTGGATCTGTTTGCCGGCAGCGGTGCCCTGGCACTGGAAGCGCTGAGCCGCGGCGCAGACTGTGCGGTGCTGGTGGATCACGACCGTGCCGCCATTCGCTGCATCCATGAAAACGTGGAAGCCCTGCGTTTTACAGAGGATGCCGTGATTCTTCAATCCGACTGGAAGTCTGCCGTAAGTCAGCTCCGCGGTGAAGGCCGGCAGTTCGATTTGATTTTTCTGGATCCGCCGTACGCCATGGAAGACCTCAGTGACGTCACCGCGTCCCTTGTTCCCCTGCTTGCCGAAGGAGGGCTTGTCGTCATTGAGCACCGTGCCGAGCACGAGCCGCTGGTTGCCTCCGGGTACATCCGCACAGACAGCCGCCGCTGGGGCATTGCAGGCGTGACCTTCTACACCCGTGAGGAGGAAGCGTAATGGAGCGCATCTGCATTTATCCCGGCAGTTTCGACCCCATTACAGTGGGACACATGGACATTATCCGCCGTGCGTCCCGGCTATTTGACAAGGTCGTTGTGGCGGTGCTTCACAATCCCGCCAAGAAGGGCTGCTTCCCCGTTTCTGACCGTCTAACGCTCATCCGCAAAGCCTGTGCCGGCCTTCCCAATGTGGAAGTTGACACCTTTTCGGGTCTTTTGGCAGACTATGTAGAAAAGACAGGTGCCGTTGCCGTCATCCGCGGCTTGCGGGGAGAAAGTGACTTTGCCAACGAAGCCCTGATGGCGCAGGTGAATCAGCGTCTTAATCCCCATGTGGAAACGCTGATGATGATGACCAAGCCGGAGCACGCCTGTGTATCCTCCTCCGTTGTGCGGGAGGTTGCCGGTTTCGGCGGAGACATTGCACCCTTTGTACCTGCAGAAATTTTTGCCGATGTGAAGGCACTGTTTGACCAGCAACAAGAAGGAGGAACATGCCATGGCCAGCACCGCGGTTGATCAATGCATGAGCATTATTCGGGATATCGACAGCACCCTTGAGGAGGCACGGAAGTACCTCATGAGCAAGGATGACTGCATTGTGAATCGTACGCTTCTGCGCACCCGCGTACAGCAGCTGCAGGATTCTCTGCCCCAGGCGGTGCAGACGGCATCCGAATATGTGCGGAACATTCAGGCTATTCAGCAGCAAACGAATCAGGACTGTTCCACGCAGCTGCGGGATGCCCAGCAGAAGGCACAGCAAACGATTTTTGACGCTGAGCAGCAAGCGGCAGACACCACTGCCCGGGCAGAGCGCACCGCCAATGAAACCCTGACCAATGCCCAGAACGAGGCCAACGCCACCCTGGAAGCCGCCCGCAGTGAAGCAGATCGCATTCTGGCCAACGCCCGGCGTCAGGCAGACATGATGGTGGATCAGGAAGAAATTCTTCGCCGTGCCCGGGTAGAAGCCAGCGAACTTCAGGAAAGCACGCAGGAAGAGTTGGCACAGCTCCGCCAGAACACCTTTGACTACCTGGACAATGTCATGGAGCAGGTTGACCGCCATCTCAGTGGCACCCTGAACAATCTGCGGCTGGAGCGCACCGAGCTGAACAATCACAGAGCATAAGATTCTTATTGGCGCGGGAGGATATGATGCAAATATTCCTCCCGCGTTTTTGTTTTACAAAGATGCTGTATCCCCCATTGTTTTCAATTTCGTTACACTTGGCGTTTCAGTATTCACATCCTGTTCATTTGTTTTTCATAATTGCTTGGTATTCTAAACATGCAATCAGGAAAGCAAGCCACCAGCTAACCTGAGAGCGTCTCCTTTTTTCCCGACGTCCTCTTTGGAGGACGTCACCTCCCTATCCTCCATACAAAGCAAAGGCCGTCCTTGTGAGAAGCAGACTCACCAGGACGGCCTTTGTGATGGGACAGAAATGTAATATTTGCGGGAGGGCGGCTTTGGAGTCCAAAGCCCCCTCCCGCACCCACCCCGAAAGACACATAGGGAACGACTATTTTGAAACAGATAGGGTATTGCTTAGGTTCTGACTTCGCCGCACAGATTTCTGGCCAGCCATGCATCGGGATCATCCTGTGCCAGTGCCCACATGAGCTTGGTCACAGCTGCCTCCGTGGTCATGTCCATGCCGGAAATGACATCGGCCTTCAGCATCTGATTGCCCACCTCATAGATGGACAGGTCAGCCTTCTCGTACATGCACTGGCTGACCACAATCACGCGAATGCCGTGCTCACGGAGCATCCGCAATTTATCTACCAGATTCCGGCGAATGTAATGCAGTCCGCCCAGGCCGAACGCCTCAATCACCAGCCCCTTATAGCCGGCGTTCAGCACGAAATCCATCACATCGGGATGCGTGCCGGGAATCAATTTCAGCAGGAACACCCGGCTATCCACGTCCGGACGCAGGCAATACGGCTCCTCAATCTTCTGGGGGCGCAGGAAGTGCACACCTTCGCTGTCAATCATGCCGCAAAGGGAGCGGTTCACGCTATCGAACGCGTCAAAGCTGGTGGTATGGGTCTTCACGGCGCGGGTGCCCAGAATCAGTTTCCGGCTAAAGCACACATACGTACCGGGAACGCCCTGTCGTGCCGCCTCAATGGCGCAGGCCAGATTGGTTTCCGCATCGGACAGCGGCGCGCCCAAAGGGAGCTGACTTCCCGTGAAGATCACCGGCTTTGTCTGCCCCAGAAGCATATAGCTCAGGGCGGCGGCGGTATAGCCCATGGTATCGGTGCCGTGGGTCACCACGATGCCGTCAAACTCCTGCATGGCTTCATCGCAGGCATGGGCAAGCTTTGTCCACTCCTCAGGTTGAATATTACTGGAATCCATCGAAAAAACGTCGCGGCAGACGATCTCCGTATCGGCGCGGGTATGAATTTCCCGCAGCAGTTCCTCCGCGTCCAGCGCCGGGGACAATCCGTCCGGGGTCTCGCGGCATGCAATCGTTCCACCGGTGGCCAGCAGTGCCAGCTTCTTCATGGTTCTTTCCTCCAGATGTGCGACTTTTCTCATCCACTGTGTACTGGACGGGATGCACCGTCTATGGTATCATAAATTACGAAAAAATGCGAGATCCTTCCGCAAGGATTCAGGAGATGATGACCATGTTTCTGCTTTTGCTGATTCTTTTCCTCTTGTGCGTGCTCTTTATTTTCATGGTGCTCCCCAATTTTCCCCGCCGAAAGATTGACCATCTGAAGGGCTATGATTACGCTCACCGCGGGCTGTGGAACGAGGCGCTCCCGGAAAATAGTCTGCCTGCCTTTCAGAACGCGGTTGACCACGGCTTCGGTATTGAGCTGGACGTGCATCTGACCCGTGATGACCATCTGGTGGTGTTCCACGATGACACCTTGACGCGCATGTGCGGCATTGACCGTCCCATTGCAGACTGCACGCTGGCCGAGCTCCGGCAGATGCGGCTGAGGGACAGCAACTGCACCATTCCCACCCTGGACGAAGTCCTGCAGGTCATTGGCGGCAAGGTCCCCATGATTGTGGAAATTAAGCCTGACAAGCGCATCGATGAGCTGTGCGCCAAGACTTATGCCGCCATGACGGCCTACGGCGGCCCCTACTGTGTGGAAAGCTTTCACCCTCTGGCGGTTCGCTGGTTCCGCAAGCATGCGCCGCAAATCATTCGCGGTCAGCTTTCCTTCGGCCCCGGCAACCGCCGCGAAACCACCGTGCTGTTCTTCCTCCTTGGCTCCCTGATTCAAAACGTGCTGGGGCGCCCCGATTTCATCGCCTACGAAGCGAAAACGGATCACACCCTGTCCATGGGCATCATGCGTCTTTGCCGTCCCACCCTGGTGTGCTGGACCATTCATTCGCAAGAGGAAATGGACGCTCAGCGGAGCCGCTACGACCTGGAGATCTTCGACGGCTTCGTGCCGCATGATTGACAAGAAAGGCCAAATCCATTAT
>CAVBFK010000237.1:0-8135 GCA_963594395.1 Lachnospiraceae bacterium | reverse complement strand
CCTATCTGCCCACCGACTACGTCCACGACGACCGCCAGCGCATGGAGATGTACAAGCGCATCGCCGCCATCCAGACCCAGGTGGATCGGGAGGACATCGAAGAAGAATTGCTGGATCGCTTCGGCGAAACCCCTGCCGTGGTGGAGGCTCTGCTGGATATTTCCCAGCTGCGCGCCTTGGCTAACTCCCTGGGCGTGATGAGCGTCATCTGGCGGAAGGGCGACCTGGTCATGCGGGTAGACAACCGCTACATCCCCGAGCCCATGCTGCTCATGCAGGCCATGCAGGAAACGGATAAGCGCCTTGCGGCCAACAACACCACGCCCCCGGCCATCCTCCTGCACGATCCCAAACTCCCCGAGCGCGACATGCTCCGCGAAGGCGTGAAGGTGCTGAAGAAGCTGACCGAAAGGGTCAAACAGCTGGAGGGGGAAAAGAAGTAACTTCATTTCACTGAGAACCGAATCATCATACGGGAGGAAACTTTTTGCTGAAAGGTGTCCTCCCGCGAAAAAAATCACAAAAAGAGATTGCGCTCCTTTCTGTTTTCCTGTATAATGGGCAGGATAACAAAAAGGAGGGGACGGAAATGAAGACGCTTCTTCACGGCGGTCAGGTCTGGCACAAGGGTCGATTGGTGCCGATGGATTTGCTGATCCAAGACGGCCGTGTTTCTATTCCGACAAATGATTTTCCCCGAGAAAACGCGGATCGTGTTTTGAATTGTACAGGTCTTTCCCTTTTTCCTGGCTTTGCAGATGTGCATGTTCATTTGCGTGAGCCGGGATTTTCTTATAAGGAGACCATTGCCACGGGAAGCAAGGCGGCGGCGCATGGCGGATACACCGTGGTGTGCGCCATGCCCAACCTGAACCCCGCACCGGATACGGCAGAGCATCTGGCGGAGGAAACGTCCATCATCAGCCGAGATGCGGTAATCCGCGTACTGCCCTACGGATGCATCACCATGGGGCAGAAGGGCGTAGGCGAAGTGACCGACATGGCTTCCATGGCCAAGGACGTGGCGGGCTTTTCTGATGACGGCCGCGGCGTACGGGATGAGGACACCATGCGGGAGGCGATGCGCCGTTGCAAGGCCGCGGACAGCATCATTGCCGCCCACTGCGAGAATATGAGCTATATTCCCCAGGACGGTGCCATCCATGCGGGCAGATACGCCGCAGAGCACGGCATCCCCGGCATTCCGTCGGAAAGTGAATGGAAGCCCATCGAGCGCGATCTGAAGCTGGCAGAAGAAACCGGCTGCCGCTATCACGTGTGCCACGTCAGCTGCAAGGAATCCGTGGCGCTGATCCGCAAGGCGAAAAAGCGCGGCGTCAACGTGACCTGCGAAACAGGTCCCCATTATCTGCTCATGTGTCAGGATGATCTGCAGGACGAAGGCCGCTTCAAGATGAATCCGCCCCTGCGGGATCGGGCAGACCAAGAAGCTCTGCTGGAAGCCGCCCTGGACGGTACCATTGATATGATTGCCACTGACCATGCGCCCCACAGTGCGGAAGAAAAGAGCCGCGGCCTGCGTGCCTCCGCCATGGGCGTGGTGGGCATTGAAACCGCGTTCCCTCTGCTGTATACCCATCTGGTGGAAACAGGAAAGATGCCCCTGGAACGGCTCATCACCATGATGACCGACGCACCCCGACGCCGCTTCCGCCTGGATGGCGGCATTGAGGAAGGCCAGCGGGCGGAAATCACCGCCTTTGACTTGCACGTGGCGGAAAAGGTGAACCCGGATAACTTCCTGTCCATGGGCAAGGCAACGCCCTTTGAAGGCTGGGACGTGCATGCGGCCTGCCGGTTCACCCTGCTGGGAGATCAGCTTGTTTACGGAGGTGGAGACTGATGCAGTTTCGTATTGAAGAAAACCGCGCCCTGACCAAGTGGGTATGGAGCATGACCTTAGTGGGCGAAAGCAGCGGCATTGCCCGTCCCGGGCAGTTCGTTCAGCTGCAACTGCCGAATTTCTATCTGCGCCGCCCTATCTCTGTCTGCCAGTGGGATGACACCCACATCCGCCTGGTTTACAAGGTGGTGGGACAGGGCACGGAGGCCATGACTCATTATGAAGCCGGCAAAGAGCTGGATGTGTTGACGGGTTTGGGCAACGGCTTTGACCCGGACGCCTGCGTGCAGCATCCCCTGCTGGTAGGCGGCGGCGTAGGCCTGCCCCCGCTGGTGGGTCTGGCAGAAACGCTGAAGAAGGCCGGCAAGGAACCGCAAGTCGCGGTGGGCTTCGGCACGGCGGCGGAAATCTTCCTGAAGGAGGATCTGCAAAAGCTGGGCGTGCCCATGCACATTGCCACCATGGACGGCAGTGAAGGCGTGCAGGGCTTGGTGACGGAGGCCATGAAGAATCTGACCTTCGACAGCGTGTGCGCCTGCGGCCCGGAACCCATGCTGAAGGCTGTGTACAATTTCAAGGATGTGCCCGGTCAGTTCAGCTTTGAGGAGCGCATGGGATGCGGCTTCGGCGCCTGCATGGGATGCACCTGTAAAACCAAGTACGGCAACAAGCGCATCTGCAAGGACGGTCCTGTGCTGGAAAGGGAGGAGATTCTGTGGTAAAGGATTTGTCGGTGACCCTGTCCAATGTGAAACTGCAAAACCCCGTGATCCCTGCCAGCGGCACCTTCGGCTTCGGTCAGGAGTTTCTTCCGTATTACGATATCAACGTGCTGGGCAGTATTTCCTTTAAGGGAACCACGAGGGAAGCCCGTTTCGGCAACCCGACGCCCCGCATTGCGGAGTGCCCTGCCGGTATGCTGAACAGCGTAGGTCTTCAAAATCCCGGCGTGGATCACGTTATTGCCGAGGAACTGCCCAAGTTGCGGAAGGTGTTCCACCAGCCCATTATGGCTAACATCAGCGGCTTTTCTGTGGAGGATTATGTAACTGCCGTGGAGAAGCTGACCCAGGAGGAGCAGGTGGAACTGCTGGAAATCAACATCTCCTGCCCCAATGTGCGCCACGGCGGCATGGCCTTCGGCACCAGCCCCGAAGCGGCGGCGGAAATCACCCGCGCGGTGAAGAAGGTTGCCACCAAGCCTGTGTATATGAAGCTCAGCCCCAATGTGACGGACATTGTCTCCATCGCCAAGGCCTGCGAGGATGCAGGTGCCGACGGCGTGAGCCTTATCAATACCTTGCTGGGCATGCGCATTGACCTGAAGCGCAGAAAGCCCGTGCTGGCCAACGTCATGGGCGGCTATTCCGGCCCCGGCATTTTCCCGGTGGCTCTGCGTATGGTGTACCAGGTCAGCGGCGCGGTGAAGATCCCTGTCATTGGCATGGGCGGCATTTCCTCTGCACGGGATGTGCTGGAAATGATGATGGCCGGCGCTTCCGCTGTAGAAGTGGGCGCGGCCAACCTGGTCGATCCTTGCGCATGCAAGAAGATCATTGAACAACTGCCGGAAGAGATGGACAAGCTGGGCATTGACCGCCTCAGCGATATTACCCGAGTATAAAAGGAGGATGCAACCATGGCAAAGGACGTTATTATCGCACTGGATTTTGAAAACAAGGAGAAGACCCTTGCCTTCTTGGATCAGTTCCACGGCCGCAAGCCTTATGTGAAGATCGGTATGGAGCTGTTCTATGCGGAAGGCCCTGAAGTAGTGCGGGAGATTAAGGCTCGCGGCCACAAGATCTTCCTGGATCTGAAGCTCCACGACATCCCCAACACGGTGAAGAAGGCCATGCATGTGCTTTCTACCCTGGATGTGGACATGACCAACCTGCATGCCGCCGGCACCATCGCCATGATGGAGGCCGCCAAGGAAGGCCTGACCCGCCCTGACGGCACCTGTGCCACCCTGCTGGCGGTGACTCAGCTGACCTCTACCGGTGAGGAGCGGATGCAGAAGGAACTGCTCATCAATGCCACCATGGAAGAAACCGTGAAGCACTACGCCCTGAACGCCAAGGCCGCCGGTCTGCCCGGCGTGGTGTGCTCTCCTCTGGAGGCCGCTTTGGTGAAGGAAGCCTGCGGTCAGGACTTCCTGACGGTCACCCCCGGCATCCGCTTTGCTGACGGCGATGCAGGCGACCAGGTGCGCATCATGACCCCTGCCAAGGCACGTGCCGCCAGCGACTACATCGTGGTGGGACGTCCCATTACCGCCGCCGCTGACCCTGTAGCCGCCTATGAGCGCTGCATTCATGAATTCCTCGGTGAGTAAAATAAATTTCAAATAAAAAAGGAGATTGATTTCAATGAAGAAGAAGATTGCTAAGGATTTGCTGAAGATTGGTGCCGTGTTCCTCCGTCCCGATGAACCCTTTACCTGGGCCAGCGGCATCAAGAGCCCCATTTACTGCGATAACCGCCTGACCCTGACGGCTCCCGAAGTTCGCACGGACGTGGAAAAGGGTCTGAAGGAGACCATTGAAAAGTACTATCCCGATGTGGAAGTGCTCATGGGCACCTCCACCGCAGGCATCGCTCACGCCGCCATTACCGCTCACCTGATGGATCTGCCCATGGGCTACGTCCGCGGCGGCGCCAAGGATCACGGCCGCGGCAACCAGATTGAGGGCAAGCTGGAGAAGGGCCAGAAGGTCGTGGTGGTGGAAGATTTGATCTCCACCGGCGGCAGCGTGCTGGAGGTTGTGCAGGTATTGCGCGATGCCGGTGCAGACGTGCTGGGCGTGGCCTCCATCTTCACCTACGGCATGCAGAAGGGCCTGGATCGCCTGGCCGAGGCTCATGTGGAAAACCACAGTCTGAGTGACTTCGACACCCTGTGCGAAGTGGCCGCGAAGGAAGGCTACATCAAGGAAGAAGACGTGGAGCGCCTGCAGAAGTTCCGCGCCAATCCCTCTGATGAAAGCTGGATGAACAAGGACTAATCCGGCAAGGCATCATCCCTCAAAAAACGCATTTTGGAAAGGATAACGGCATGAGAAACTTAATCAACATCACGGATTTTTCTGTGGAGGAGATTACCCGTGTGCTGGATCTGGCCGATCAGATGATCGCCGATCCCGCCGCGTGGCGTACTGCCATGCAGGGACGCATTCTGGCCACGCTGTTCTTCGAGCCCAGTACCCGTACGCGCCTGAGCTTTGAGTCTGCCATGCTGAGCCTTGGCGGCAATGTGCTGGGCTTCGCAGGGGCAGATTCCTCTTCCACCACCAAGGGTGAAACGCTGACCGATACCATCCGCGTAGTCAGCGGCTATTGCGATATTATCGCCATGCGCCATCCCAAGGAAGGCGCCCCCATGGCGGCCAGCCTGTGCAGCAATGTGCCCATCATCAACGCCGGCGACGGCGGACACAACCATCCCACCCAGACGCTGACGGACTTGATGACCATCCGCCGGGAAAAGGGACGCTTGGATCACATGACCGTGGGTCTGTGCGGCGACCTGAAGTTTGGCCGCACGGTGCATTCCCTCATCGGCGCCATGAGCCGCTACGAAGGGGTGGAGTTCGTGCTGATTTCCCCGCCGGAACTGCGCACGCCGGACTATGTGCTCCAAGCACTGCGGGATCAGAACATCCCCTTCCGCGAAACGGAAAGCATGGAAGAGGCCATGCCGGATCTGGACATCCTGTACATGACCCGCGTACAGAAGGAGCGCTTCTTCAACGAAGCCGATTACATCCGCCTGAAGGATACCTACATCCTGGATCCTGAAAAGCTCCGCACCGCCAAGGAAGATCTGCGGATTCTTCATCCGCTGCCCCGCGTCAACGAAATTTCCACCAAGGTGGATGCAGACCCGCGAGCCGTTTACTTCAAGCAGGCTCACAATGGCCGCTTCGTGCGCATGGCGCTGATCAAAACACTGCTGGAGGATATGCAATGAATATTGACGGCATCAAGCGCGGCATTGTGCTGGATCATATCCGTGCAGGCCGCAGCATGGAAATCTATCACGCTTTGCACCTGGATGAGCTGGACTGCTCTGTGGCCATGATCCGCAATGTGAAGAGCGACGCCATGGGCAAGAAGGACATCATCAAGATTGACGATGCCATCGAGGTGGATTTGGATGTGCTGGGCTACCTGGATCCCGGCATCACGGTGAATATCGTCGAAGATGGAAAGATTGTGGAAAAGAAGCATCTCGCTCTGCCGAAAAAGCTGGTAAACGTGGTGCACTGCCACAATCCCCGGTGCATTACCACCGCCGAGCCTGCGCTGGATCAGGTATTCTGCCTGACCGATGAAAAACGCGGCATCTACCGCTGCATGTACTGCGACGCGGAGTGCAAGCGATGAACGAGGAAAGCTTCTGGGATCGGTTC
The DNA here is from genome assembly GCA_963594395.1 of Lachnospiraceae bacterium. Lineage (GTDB taxonomy): Bacteria > Bacillota > Clostridia > Christensenellales > Aristaeellaceae > CAKUFA01. The sequence continues at coordinate 1,856 of CAVBFK010000237.1, read as the reverse complement.
GTGACCTATTACGCCACCGCGCCCAACCGCCGCCGGGGCAGACGGCGTGAAGAACCCATGAAGTGCACCTTTGTGGGGCTTCTGTCCGATTCGCCCGAAGAGAATGACCTCCTGCTGGATGAAATCCTCAGCAAGAAGCGCACGGCCATCATTACGCCCCTGGCGCAGTGGCCGGAAGGCAAGGAATTTCCCCACGCGGAGGAATATCATGTGCTGATGGACAGCCAAGGGCAGGAGCGTTGCGTCCTGCGCACCGGCGGTGCTACCCTGACCACCTTCCGCGATATGCAGGAAGATTTTGCCCTGGCGGAAGGTCGTGATGAAACTTTCGCCGCCTGGCAGGAGCACACCCGCGAGAAGCTGAAGCGTTGGTGCGGCACCCATCAGGTGCCCTTCTCGGTAGATATGCCTATGGTGGTAGAACGCTTCACCATGGTGTATTGGGAAGAATAAATACATCCCTGTCGGCACGAGGTCGGCAGGGATGCTTCATTCTCATGCAGAGAGTCGATAGACTGATTTTCTGATTTTTTTTCAAAAAGAAGATCAAAAACCCCTTGACAACACACTGACTCGGTGCTATAATAATCAACGTTCGCTGATGACATCGGCTGAACGAACTGAATATCTGGGTGTAGCGCAGCTTGGTAGCGTGCTTGAATGGGGTTCAAGAGGCCGAGAGTTCGAATCTCTCCACCCAGACGCTTGAGACGGTCGAAAGACCGCCTCTTTTTTGCTGTTTTGGAGCACGTTTGACTGTTCTGGTTGCAAAGGTTTGCCAGTCAATCCATCTTACGAGGATGAGAAGATTTCCCGTACTCCAATATCTACCCCAAACAGGGTTCGTTTTCTGTAAAGACGCGAAGATGGCTTAGCCTATTCTTTACCATGTATATCTACACAAGTAACATGGTAAGCTTTTCATCAGCTCAATAAACGCGAAATACAAAAAAGGCAGGAAGCAAGGCGTGTTCCTTGCTTCCTGCCTTCTTTAATCCGCATCACAATCCAGCGCTTCCAAGCCGCGCTTGGCTTCAGGCTTGCTGTCACCGTGGTGCACGAAGAGCATGGTTACAAAGGCCAGTGCGACAAACACCGTGGCGTACGGGAAAAGGGTAGTCATGCCGGCGCTGTCCATCAGCAGGCCGCTCAGGTAAGGCGTAATGGTCTGCGCGGCCATGCTGGCGGTGTAGTAGAAGCCGGTGTATTTGCCAACGTCGCCGCCGCGGCACATCTCCACCACCATGGGGAAAGAATTCACGTTAATGGTGGCCCAGGCAATGCCGGCCAGGGCAAACATGCAGTTCATCAGCAGGGGACTGCTGTCCGACCGCAGGAACGATGCAACGCCAAAGGAGATGGTCAGCATCACCACGCCGGCGAGAATCGTCTTTTTGCGGCCAATCTTAGAGGCAATAATGCCCACAGGGAGGTAGCTGATGATGGCCGCCGCTTGGGCGATGATCAATGTCATGTTGTAATCCCGCCCCAGCACTTTGTCCGCATACACGCTGTATTTGCTGGTAACGGCGTTGTAGCCCATGAACCACAGCACGATGGACAGCAGAATAAAGAGCAGGGATCTGCGCTCGTCGCGGCTGAGTTTGCGGTCGCCGGAAGAATCGTTGCCGTCTGCCTCCTCGATGCCGTACAGACGGCTTTGCTCGTGCATCTCCTGCACAAACTTGGGCTCGCGTACGGTTAGCATGAAGATCAGCAGAGAAACCAGCATCAGGCCGGATAGGATGGCAAAATAGGTGCCGTAGGGCATGAGGGCATTCTTGGCGGCACCGGTGGCGAAAACCGTGCCGAGGATCAGAATGATGATGCCGCCCGCACTGCCCATGAGATTGATG
>CAVBFK010000236.1:0-3796 GCA_963594395.1 Lachnospiraceae bacterium | reverse complement strand
TCCCCGTACAGGGGCAAAAGATCCACCTGGGGATCAAACTTAAAGCCATCGTTCATTTCACGGTTGAAGTGAATGGGCATGTTGGGAATCATCACGGAATCACGGTCGAGATTCACCAGGCGTGTCTCCACACCGTGTGATGTTTTCACCAGCGCGCGGCCTGCAATGGACAGAGGGCGATCCAGCCAAGTGGCCATGATCATGCCGCCGTACTTCTCCACGTTCAGGCGCACATAATGCCCCAGCTTGGTTTCCTCTGCCAGGGGCTTGAGCTTGAAGAAAGGCGAATCGCTGTGAGAAGCGACGATCTGGAAGGGGGTTAGACCTGCCTCCGGCACACGGAAAGCAATCACGGAAGAACAATTTCGGGTAACAAAATATTTTCCGCCGGGAGCAAGCTTCCAAGCGTCAAACTCATTCAAGGCCTGGTAGCCTGCCGTCTTCAGGCGAATGCAAGCCTGTTCACAGGCATGAAAAGCGCTGGGAGAAGCGGCAACGAAATCAAAAAACGGCTTTACCTCCATGGAAAGACCTCCTTTGTCTGCCATCAGTATAGCGCATATTGTTCAAAGACGCAATCTTGTTAGCAATAATGGGTCAAGGGACGAAGTCCCTTGCAGGGTCCAGGGGCGGCGCCCCTGGTAGGGCATGGGGCGAAGCCCCAACTCCCGCGCTGAACAGCGAAGCGTTTTCAGCGCACGGTGCAAAAGAACACTGTTTGTTTTACAAGAAACCTCCGGAACCGTTTCGTGTTCACCTTTTTGAAGAGAGTGCATATCATAATTCCAGGGGCTTTGCGGTCGCCCTTGGACCCTTCGCGCACTCCTTTTTAAGGTTGTGGGTAATGCAACATAAGAGATGCATGAAAAGGCGACTTTCTAAGGAGAGGACTTGCGAAGGGGTCAAGGGGGCGACCGCAAAGCCCCCTTGATTCTCCTCGAAAAATTTTTCAAAAAAAGAAAGCTTGCCGCATAGAGCAAGCTTGTTAGCTCTTTTTCAGAGAATTTACAAAAAAATCGGGTCAAGGAGCATTGCCCCTGACCCGATTCATTTTTATTCCGGATACACCAGCTGTGCTTCGCTCCAGCCTTCCAGCACCTTGCAGTAGGCCTCGGCCTCCTGCTTGGCGGTGGACAGATCATGCTCCAGATAATTGCCGCATTCGCGCTTCTTGGCGCCGGGAATCTCGCCCTCAAAATCAGCAGAGAAGCGGAAAGCATCCTGCACCAGGCGGATTGCATCGGCAGAAGAAACGCTGTCGCGGAGGATCAGGTAGCAGCCCGTGCGGCAACCCATGGGGCCAAAGTAGACCACTTCGTCCGAGCGGTCGGAAGAGCGGACAAAGGTGGCAATCAGGTGCTCCAGGGTGTGCAGGGCAGGCACGGCCAGGTAATCACCCGCATTGGGGGTCTTTAGGCGCAGATCATAGGTAACGCAGTCTCCATCGATGCGGGAAATATACATACCAGGGGTCAGCACATCGTGGTTAATGGCGAAGGAAGCAATCTTCTTCAGCATGATGATGATCTCCTTGTAATGGTTTGTTCCATGATTTTTTCGATACGGCAGAGGAAGATTCCTGCTTGTTCCAGAGGGCGATAAAATAGAAAAAGCCTGCGCTATGAGGCGCAGACTCTTTTTTCGATGAAGCTGCTTTGTACCGAAACTTAAAAGTTTCGGAAGAGTGCCCCTTCAAAGGAAAATGCACTCCGAAGGTCCAGGGCGACCGCAGACTTCGTCTGTTTTAATTGCCCTTTGGTCGCGACCCAGAGCGAAATCTCCTTGTAAGAAAACCAACTTGTCGTATGGAACAATCGAATTTATCCTTTTGTTCCAGAGGGCTTTCCGGTTACGGGTCGAAGACTCCGCCCTCTGGACTCCTTCGGATGTCCTCTCCGATGCGGTTGAGCTGTCCCTTTATTCCAAACCATTTGCGGATTCTTCCGCCGCATTAGGATGCTGAGGCTGACTGCCACCGGTGGCGATGTTTTCCGCATGGTCGGCAATGCGCTCCAGATTGGTGAGCATCTCCAGATAAATCATACCGTTCTTGGCAGAGCACTTCTTGTTCTTCAGGCGATCCACATGATGATTGCGGAGCTCCTCCGTTTCGCGGTCAATGGCGTCCTCGTTTTCTTCCATGGCGGCCAGACGCGCGGGGGAATGAATCTGCTTTGTGAACAGATCCAGCGCTTCCGCCAGCTGACTGGTGGTCTTCGTGGCCAGGTCTTCCAGCTCGTCCATGACCTTGGGGGTAAACTTGATATCATCCTTCTGCTTCAGCCGGGCAGAATCCAGCACGTTCATGCTGTGGTCGCCTACGCGCTCGAAGTCGTTCACAATGTGGAAGAGACGGCCGGCCAAATGGGATTCCGACTCGTTCAGTTCCTGGCCGCGGACGTCCATCAGGGCGGCGGTGATCTTCTCATTCAGGAAGTCCAGCACATCTTCCTGGTGGGTCAGCTCATCGGCGCGCTTCTCATCCCATTCCCGGAAGCATGCCATGGAGCCCTGGAACGTGTCCAGCGCCAGTTCGCCCATGCGCTGGGTTTCCTTGAAGAGCTGCTCCACAGCAATGGCAGGGGTGGCCATAATGCGCTCGTCGAAGTACTGCAAGCGCATCTCGCTCTTCGGCTCCACCTTTTCCCGCACCAGCAGGCAGGCCAGCTTTTCCAGCCAGGAGGCGGCAGGCAGCAGCAGCGCCGTGGTGGTCACGTTGAAAATCACGTGGGTCAGAGCAATCTGCAGGCGCAGGTTGCCGGGTGCCAGGGTAGCAATCCAGTCTGCAAAGGGCAGGAAGAACGCTATGCAGGTGAACAAAATGGCGCCGATGATGTTGAACAGCAGATGCACCACGGCGGCACGCTTGGCGGTGGTGCTGGTGCCGGCGCAGGCAATCAGCGCGGTAACGCAGGTGCCGATGTTCTGGCCGAACAGGATGAACATGGCGCCCCGCAAGGGGATGAGCCCTTCCCCAGCCAGGGCCTGCAAAATGCCCACGCTGGCGGAAGAAGACTGAATCACGGCGGTAATCAGCGCGCCCAGCAGAACGCCCAGGATGGGATTATCCACCGAGGTCATGGCATCGCGGAAGCCCTGCCAGCTCTGCAGGGGGGACATGGCAGACGACATGGTCTCCATGCCCACAAACAAAATACCCAGGCCAATGAGCACTGTGCCCAGCTGTCTCAGTCCGTTGAACTTCTTCGGCATTAGTCCCAGGATCAATCCGAGGAACGCAAACACCATGCCGAAATTCAGTTTAATGGACAACAGCAGGGACGTCACCGTGGTGCCGATGTTGGCACCCATGATCACGCTCACCGCCTGGGTTAGGGACAAGAGCCCCGCATTGACGAAGCCCACCACCATGACCGTGGTGGCTGAAGAGGACTGAATCACTGCTGTGATGACCAGACCCGCCAGCATACCCAACACACGGTTATGGGTTACAATTTCCAACAATCGCTTGAGCCTGTTACCTGCGGCCTTTTCCAGGCCGTCGCCCATTACCTTCATGCCGAAGAGGAACAGGCTTAGTCCGCCCAGCAGACTAACGACATTCATCCATGTCATAGGGATCTTTCCTCCGATCCTTCACTCGTCCAAACCACTCTTACATACACCAATAATGTAGCATTTTTTTTGCCCGTTGTAAAGGAAAAGAAAAATGAAAGTAAAGGGAAAGTAAAATGACAATGGAAAGACTCTTAAAGGAGAAAATATGCGAAGAAGTTAACTTCCGTATCTTTTTAGTTGCGATACAAGTCAACATTATAAAGAGTGCATGCGAAGG
>CAVBFK010000235.1:0-19503 GCA_963594395.1 Lachnospiraceae bacterium | reverse complement strand
GACAAGGGGGCTTTGCGGTCGTTCCGCAACCTCAATCGTCGCGGCTTTCAGCCGCTCGTTTCGGTTGATGCGTTCGCGGACGCAATTCGCGCCACTGGCGCGAGTCCGCTCACTTACCCCTTGACCCCTTCGCAGTGCACTTTTTCCAACTTGATGTGTTTTGATGTTTTCGGGGGCTTTGCGGTAACGAGTCGAAGACTCCGCCCCCGAACCCCTTCGCATGCACTTTTTTCAACTTGAATTGTTCCAGGGGCTTTGCGGTAACGGGGCGAAGACTCCGTTCAGGGCTTCTTCGCAGTTGCAGGTTTTATCATGTCGATGCTGCAAGGTAAAAAAATAAGAGGTCACAGATTCTGCCTCTTTGCAGTGAACTTTCCTAACTTGAACTATTATTCTGCTTTCAGCTTTTGCATTTCTTCTACGTATAGGCTTATAAGCTTATCATTGATTTGCAGTAACGTGCATTCCAGTTCACCTTCCAAATACTTCGTGTATAGTTCGGCCATGCTGCCGGCAAGCAAGTAAGGAAGTAGCAGCGCATTCACACTGTTACGCTTCAAATCAAGAAGCACACTCTTTGTGAATACTTGTTTCATTTTTTCAAGGAAAATAGCGTAGTACGGTGTTTTTATCATCCACTTGCATACGGCATCCATGTCCATGACAAATTTGCTGATGTTATTCAATACGACTGCCGGTGCATTCTCAGGTGCGCCTGTATTTGCTTCATCGATGCAACGATCAAACTTTTCTTCAAAGTTTTCTTTTGCATCTTTTCTTAAGGCGATAATGTCTGCATAATGCAGATAAAACGCACTTCTGCTCAACCCTGTACGTTTGATAATATCCATTACAGTAATCTTATCTTCCCCTTTTTCCAGCACGAGGTCACCATAGGCTTTGCGAAATACTTCACATGTACGTTCTACACTACGGCTACGTTCTACACTACGGCTATGTGCTTCCATTTTTTATTCCTCCTATGAAAAAATATGGACACTTTTGTTGTAAACTGTACATATGTGTACAGTTAAAGGCAGAACTGTAAATTGACTTTACAGCACATGATTATTATAATGGGTGCGAAAGGAGGAGTCAAGGAAAATTTACAGCATGTGCTGTTACCATGAAAGAAGGTGATTCCGTGGCTTGCTTTACAATGGATGAGGAGGTTGCACCTGTGAAATTCAAGCAATTGATTATCAGCCTCTTAGTATGCATTCTTTGCGTTGCCAGCACATCTGCCGTTGCCGACTCTACAGAAAACGAAGACCTTTTCACCGCCGCTTATTTTACGGAGAATATGCCGGGAATCACTGCCATTGGCATTCAAAATATTGCATGGGTGAACGACAACTGCTATGCGTATCTATCGGATATGTCTGTGTATACATGGAGCGCGGCGGATGGCTTGCAAAAGCTCTGCCAGTTGCCGGACGCACCGGAAGCAATGCAATCTGATTACGTGGTCTTATCCGATGAGGACATTGCCGTGCTGAAAGAAACCGTTACCTATACAGCCGCGGGCGATGATGCATTGTATGGCTTCAACGTCTACAGCGGAAAGTTTGGAATCATTGATGCAGATGGCATCCATTGGAGTGAAACCATCCTGGATTTGAGTTGCCTGAATCCGGATGAGAATTTCTTTCCGAATCGAGTGGCAGAATGTTTTGTCATCGATGATACCCTCTTTACTTTTGTCTCTTTGCACAATGAATATACAAGTGGAAATTACGCCTTCTATGGCTTTGACGTAAATACCGGGGCTTCTGCCGCTTATGAAGTGGATACAGCCGTTGGCATATGCCCTATGGATGATGAAAGCTTTCTCTTGCTGTGCTATGAAAATGATGAATACAGCCTAAAGCAATTGAATACAGCGACCAACACTGTTACGGCGCTCGACATTCCCATGGGGGAGGTGGCCTCTGCAACAGAAGTCGGCGGCTTGGCATATGATGCTGAACGTCAGATCATTGCGCTTGCTGCAGATGGCAAGCTGTATACAAGCACTCAAAAGGAAGAATTATTGTCGGTAACAAATATCGCCACCAATGGTTTGCAGGGAGAAACAACTGCGGCATTTTTATCTGACGGGCGATATGCGTTATGGCTGGATGGCGTCCATCTAAAGGCAGTGTCGGTTCAGGAGGAAAACCGGCAGCTTACCTGTCAGGCACCGGCGCTTTCAGATCCATTGAGAACAAGCTTTACAAGTGCTTATCCGGACATTGCATTCAAAGTTGTATACGAAACGACAACAGCAGAAGATCTTGCAAATTTACTGACAACGCAGGATGACAGTGTTGACGTCTTTGAAGTACGTGCAGATTATACCTATGATATTCTGAAACAAAAGGGCATGGCGGCAACGCTAAATTCCGATAGCCTGACGCAGAATCTGCACAATATGTACAGCGCCATACAAGAGGCATTGACAGATGCGGATGGCCATTTGGTTGCCTACCCGTCACGCTTCTATTTATACTTGTATCAGTACAATCAGGGTTTCTGGAATTTGGCCTTTGAAGGTGAAGAATTCCCGTCATCTATGGAGGAACTCATGGATTATTGGTTGCGCTGGGAACAAGATTACGCGGATGAATATCCGGAAATTGAATTTGTCGAAAATTTTGATTATGAAACATGGTGCATGAATATGATCACCATGTACATCCGTCAGCATGATGAAGATGGACAGGCACCGGATTTGTCAGATAGCGATCTTCGCAATGTGCTGGAAAAGTTACAGCAGATTGTCGAAATCCGCGAGGCAGCAGGACGGCATACCACCTTTCTATCCATGGATGATTATGACGGCATGGCATGCATTTTCAGCATCAACACACGGGAAGCAATGCGTGCAACATCATCCTTCTATATGACATCGTCGGAAGAATACCTGTATGATATCTACATGTATGACTACACCAACGTGACCATGAAATTTTCTGCAGATGATGACGTGGCATGTGACGGCAGACTTTACGTCTACGTTGTCAATCCCTATTCGAAGAACCAGGCAGAAGCACTGAAATTCATCGAAACGGCAGCGCAGATGGAAATGAACCCGTATCTTTACTACGCCATCTATCCGGATTGCAACACACCCTATGAAAATCCTAGCTTTGCCGAGAACATTGCAAAATACACCGAAGAAAAGGCCTCTTTGGAAAAGGCGAGAGAAACAGCTGAGGAAGAGGCGCTGGAGAACATTGATTATCAGCTGGAGTATTATACCAAGTACCTGGAAGATCAGGAAAATCAGCGTTGGATGATCTCAGAAAACACGATTACAGAAACGCGTCAGCTGCTTGAAAAAGTCAACCTGCATGTTTCTTCGTTCTATTTGGGAAGCAATGGAACCTCGGCGTATGACGTCATTGCAGAGCTGTGCACGCGATACTGCGGCGGCAATCTGTCCATGGATGCATTCCTCAATGAGTTGACTAACAAAATTACCATGATGCAGCTTGAATCAAAATAAATGATGCAAGCGGAACGAAAGGAGAATGGATTATGAAAAAGTTGTTTGCGTTGGTATTGGCTTTGGCGATCAGCCTCTGCGCTTTGTCGGCAAATGCCGAGGAGCTCTTTGACGACAAATTCCGCGAAGATACACACCTGATCGATCAAGGACTTGTTGGTAGACTGAGTGTTACAGTTGCGGATGACAACGTCTTTGCATTGTATGAAAATGGTGAAATCTACAGCTGGAATTCGTCAACCAAAGAATATTCGCTTTTTGCGACAGTCGATGCATTTCCGGACGTGGATATTGAAATTCCCTATTCACAGCAATCGGATGACATGAAGGCTCTGCTGAACAGTTGCGTGTTTTCATTGCTTTCAGATGGCGAGCATCTCTACGGCTTGAACCTGATTTCAGGCGCCATTGGAGAGATTACGGCCGACGGCATTGCATGGAATGAGGTAAAACTGGATCTGTCGATTATCAATCAATGTGATTTGGCCTGGCCGCATGCACTGATTCGCCCGTTCTTCTATCAAAATTCTTTGATTGCCTATTATGATATGTCTGCAGCTACGGGCGGTAATGACTATACGCCGGCGATTCTGCAATTCGATCTGTCCACCGGCGCATACACCATGACTTCTTGCCCGAAGGCGATTACCATGTGCCACTATCAAGATGACACGGTGCTTTTCCTGCAGGACTCCGGAACCAGCCTTCCTGAATTCGTGCTGTACAATCTGTCAACAGGGGAATATACGAACTTGGACATTACGGCACCCTTTGAAATCAACCGCAAGCTGCTGGCGGAGAGCTGTGACATTCTCGGCACCCTTGGCGGTCTTACGTACGATGCTGCAAGCGACACGATCTATCTTGCCGATGAGACCAGCCTGTGGGTCAGCACCAACGGAAACGCGTTCTCCAAGCAGGAGATCGATGATCAGTGGGAATATACAGTCTACTATGGAGATGCCTGGGTAATGCCAGACGGAATCTTTCTGTTCCAAAACGGAACGGTGTACGCGATCGACATGAAGGACTAAGGCATATACGGGGCATGAAGGAGCGCTTCCGTTTTCATAGTGTTTTCAATTTATTCACTGTCTGGACATTTTCTCCTGCTATACTCCATGATGGAGGAGTGAGGACGCATGTTGCTTTTGCTTGCAGAAGATGAACCAGCCATGGCTGAGGCGGTTCAGGCCTATCTGAGCTACCATCAGTATACCGTGGAATGGGTGGATAATGGCACCGAGGCGCTGGAACGTGCACAGCGCGGCACCTATGACGGGATGATTCTGGATATCATGATGCCTGGGATGGACGGCATCACGGTGCTGAAAACACTGCGCTTAACGGGCGATCATACGCCGGTGATTTTGCTGACGGCCAAGGGCGAATTGGAAGATAAGCTTGCCGGCTTTGAGGCAGGGGCAGATGATTACTTGCCCAAGCCGTTCGCCTTGGAGGAATTGCTGGTTCGCGTCCGTGCCATGCTTCGCAGGGGAGAAAGCTACCGAAGCGATGCGGTCACCTTTGCAGATGTGACCCTTGAGCCTTCTACCTGCGCCCTGAAGCATGGCACGGAGTCGAGCCCTTTGAGCAACCGCGAATATCAGCTGATGGATTTGCTGATTCGTAATCCGGGCGTGTTCTTCTCAGCGGATACGTTACTAGATCGCGTCTGGGGCATGGATGCCGACGTGGGTCAAGGCACCGTGTGGGCGCACATTTCCTACCTGCGGAAAAAGCTGGAGGGGATTGGTGCCCAGGCAACCATTAGCTCACGCCGCGGCGTGGGGTATGCGCTGGTGCGTCCGTCATGAGAAAATATTATCGGAGCCGATTCATCTTCGGCGCCATGCTGGCATTCTTCATTTTGGTTGTCTTTGCGGTCGTCGGCATTTTCTATTTCAGCTATCATCAGATGGAAACAGAGTCTGACGATTTTCTTACCGCGATGTTGTCGGCGGGGGGAGATCGGCAGGAATTTTCACAGTCGGCGCCACCGCCCATGTTTGGTTATACGCCCAATGACCGTAGCATCCTGTCTGGATTTTACGATATCCTGATGGATAGCGAAGGCAACGTGCTTTCCCTTGAACAACACGGCATCGTGGAAGATGCGGTGGTCAGCGTTCAGCAGTACGTGCAGCAGGCCGCCAAATCTGACCAGGACAGCGGCAAAATCGGTTCCTATAAATTTGCCCTGATCCGCAATGATGACGGCACCGTGCACATGATTCTGCTAGACATTTCCATTCAGTTGCAGAGCCTGTTTAACATCATGCGAAGCGCGGCGGTGGTTGTTGTTGCGCTGATGGTGCTCTTGTTCATCATTCTGCTGCCGGTGTCCTCCAAGGTGGCAGATGCCTTTGTGCGCAATGCAGAAGCGCAGAAGCGGTTTATTACCGATGCAAGCCACGAGCTGAAGACGCCTGTGGCGATTATCCGCGCTAACCTGGATACCCTGGAGCTGCTGCAGAGCAAAAGCAACTGGAGCAACAATATCCGTTGCCAGGTAGACCGGCTGGAAAAGCTCATCAGCCAGCTTCTGATGATGGCCAGGCTGGAAGAATGCGAATCGGCTGACGAAAAAACGCCGGTGAACATGAGGGAGATTGCAAAATCTGAATGGGAGAATTTTCGCCCGTCCATGGAAAGAAAGCAAATTACGCCCTGCCTCCATATGGCCGAGAATCTTACCGTGCGCGGATGGGAAAAGACACTCCGGCAGATGCTGTCCCTCTTAATGGATAATGCCGTGCAGTATACCAATGATGGCGGAACCATTACCTTGAAGGCCGAAAATGTCGGCAAGCATTTTCATATGGTGATGGCCAATACCGTTTCTGCATTGCCTGCCCAATCCCCCAAGGAATTAACGGAGCGCTTTACCAGAGGCACCACTGCCCGTACCCAAAGCGGCAGCGGCGCAGGCATCGGCTTGTCAGCTGTGAAGCGAATTGTGCAGATGCACGGCGGCCAACTCAATATTTCTTATGAGAATGAAAATATTTTTCAGGTAACAATCGATTTACCGCAATAAGAACAGCAGGACGTGCCTTTGCTGGCAGTCCTGCTACATTTTTATGCTGGCTTTCGGGATGGGTGCGGGAGAAGCTTTATCAATTCAACTAGAGGGCTTTGCGGTTACGGGTCGAAGACTCCGTCCTCAGGACTCCTTCGCAGTACACTCTCTTATTGCTTGAACTGTTATGCTTATTCCAGGGGCTTTGCGGTCGCCCCTGGACCTTTCGCGATGCACGTTCTTGTTACTTGAGCTGTTATGATGTTCCCAGAGGGCTTTGCGGTCGCCCTCTGGACTTCTTCGCAGTGCACTTCCTTACTGCTTGATTTGTTATGCTTATTCCAGAGGGCTTTCCGATCGCCCTCTGGACTCCTTCGGTGCACTCCTTTTAAGGGGAGGGATAATGAAGAGCATCGTCCTTTGGTGGTTTTCGGGATGGGTGCGGGAAGGGGCTTTTGACTCAAAAGCCGCATTCCCGCATAAAATAGATAAACGTTTCGGGAAAAGGGGAGAGCGCGAGAGGGGAGATAACCGCTTTTCAAAGCGGTTGCTCCCCTCTCACAAATTTACTTAGTCAACTCATCAATCAAGGCCAGTGCGGTTTCCTGGGCTTTCTGCGCCATTTCTTTGCCGAAGGTCGTGGTCTGCGAAGGCTCAATGGCTGCGAATCCTTCATTGATCTCCACCTGTAGGGCGTCCAGCGTGTCGGCCACCTTTTGCTTGGCTTCGTCGCTTACGGGAGCGCCGGTGAGCTGCTCAGCATACAGAATGTATCCGCCCAAGCCCTCAAAGGTGAAATAGTAGGAATCCCGCCAGTTTTCCGGGTAGGATACAAAATAGGTGTCACCGGTCCGCCAGCTGGTGGAGTAGGTGTAGAAGCCCTCAGGCGCGCCTTCACTGGTGAGCACCTTCGTTACGGGAGCAGTAGAAACCTGATAGCCCTCATAGATGTCTTCCAACAGCAGGGGATAATAGGGAATGAACACGTTGTAGGACATGTTGCCCACGCCGACCCAGCCTACCGTGCCGGTTTCCATGGAGTTGCCAGCGAAAAGCTGGAAGATTTCAATCTCCTGATTGCTGGGCTTGCCAACGCTGGATAGCTTGTAGAAGTTGAATACGTCCGTCTTCGTGAGCTTCCGGTCAGCGGTGATGTTGGTGTACAGAGGTACGATTTCGCCGTCTTTCAAATTACTGATGGTGAAAAACGTGTTGTCCTTGGCCAGGTCCTCTGCCGTGTAGGTCACATCGGCGTTCAGATACGTCAGACCGTCTGTCATACGGGGAGCACCCACCCGAGGGGAATCTTCCGTGCCAAGATTGGCGTAGGAGGCACGGTAGTCAATGATGTTCTCATCGGCATCACCAACAAAGGTGCCTGCTTCCTGCGCAACTTCGATTAGCTTCGCGGAGGCAATGACGTTTTCTGTATCGTCCAGGTTAATCAGACCGATGATGGACAGGTTCGGCTCCAGGAACATCATGCTGTTGTTCAGCTTCAGCGCAATGAACTGCGTGCCGGAGCAGTTTTCGATGTACCAGACTTCGTTTTGATCGCAGATGAATAGGCCGGAATCTGCATAGGCGCCGTAATCGGTGTAGATTTCAGCAAGCAGTTCCACGCCTTCACGGGCAGAAGAGGCTTCCGCCAGCAGGATGGTGGGGATGTCTGTCTCCTCAATGCCAACCTTGCCGTCAACCTTTTCTTCTACGTTCGGATCAATGGCTTTGACCTGCTCGTTGCCGGAGATGGTCTCTGTGGCAGAGACAGAAACGCCCATTTCATTGGTGCCAAACTCCGTGTAGGAGAAGTGGGTAGGATTCTCTTCACCACACTCGGGGCATGCGCCGCTGTAAATGTCATTGGTGAAATAGGTGAAGCGGTAGCTGTCCTTACGGAAGGTCCATTCAAAGGAACCGTATGCCGGGCAGCCAACATAGGTGTCACCGGCCTTGAAGGCACCAGCCTCGGAAAGAAACCAGAGCTTGTTCATATCGGAGCCGTAATCTTCGGTGCGGGCAACAAAGGGCGTGCCCTCTTCCGTTAAGTCACCGCCCACGTAAAGGGTGGTGCATGCGGAAGCACAAGCGGCAGAACCGGCCATCACGCAGGAGAGCACAGCAGCGGCAATCTTCTTCAAAGCGTTCATGAATGAATCCTCCTCCAAATGCAATTCACTATGCTAATGCTTTAACATGATGAATTGATGAAATCTATTATACACAGGAGAAGGAAAATGTCAATCGTTTGCGAGAAGAAAGTTTGAAAAAAGTGAGAGAGCAACAGCACCTGCCCTTTGCAGGGGACAGGAGAAAAACATAAACTTTGCAGAATAGCAAAAAAGACCCCGCAGACTTCAGCGCCTGCGGGGTCTTCTCTATGGAACTTGAATCTCTTAGTTCAGGGATTCCCAATCGGTCACTTCGCCGACGAAGATCTGACGGATCTGCTCGATGGTCAGGTTGCTTACGGCGTTGTTGGTGTTCACGATTACGGCGATACCGTCCTGGCAGATGGTGATGCCGGTCAGGTTTTCCTTCTCGGAATCCTTCAGCTCACGGGAAGCCATGCCGATGTCGAAGGTGCCGTCAGCAGCGCCGGTCATGCCGGTGGTGGAGTCGCTGATCTGCACTTCGATGGTCACGTCGGGGTTAGCGGTCATGTAAGCTTCGGCCAGCTTCTCCATCAGGGGGCCAACGGAGGAAGAACCGCCAACAACGATCTTGCCAGCCTTAGGAGCGGCAACATACTCAGCAGCTTCGTTAGCAACGTAGCCCTTCTCGGTTACGATAGCCTGTGCATCAGCACTTGCCAGCCAGTTCACGAAATCCTGTGCGGTCTCGCTCAGGCCTTCCTTCACAGCGATGTTGAAGGGACGAGCCAGGGCATAGGTGCCGTTCTTCACGTTCTCAGCGGTAGCTTCAACGCCTTCCACGGTCACAGCCTTCACGGTGTCGTTCAGGGAGCCCAGGGAGATGTAGCCGATGGCGTTCTCGTCGCCCTGCACGGTGGTCAGCACCTGAGCAGTGCCGTTCTGGATGACAGCTTCTTCGTAGGTGTGGTCAACCTTCTCGCCAGCCTCGTTCTTGGCTTCAACGCCGGTCAGTTCAACGAAAGCTCCGCGGGTGCCGGAACCAGCTTCACGGCTGATCACGGTGATTTCGCTAGCAGCGAAAGCGGTGGTGGCGGTTACAGCCATCATCAGGGACAGGGCCAAACTTGCAATCTTCTTCATGGTTTTTTCCTTCCTTTCTGTTTGGTACGGTTCGTATTGTAATCCTCGAATGTAAAAACAAAAAGCGCAGAAATGTAAAAGACACGTAAAGTCTTTCCGTGGAGGATTCCTGAATATATAAAAGGAAGATTCTCCGAAAAAGACGTGAAAATCGAACGATTTTACATAGATTTTACACATTTCCTCTTACCGTTTTACATACATGGTTTACCATAGAAACGTACAAAAGATGAAAGGATGAAAACAAGCAGATGAAAGTTCATTTGAAAGAACGGATCATGCGATGGGTTTTCGCCGCGGCGGCATTGTTCTGCATTGCAGCTGTGTTGCTGATCTGTGTCTTCCTGTTTGCCAACGGACTCCCGTTCTTTAGCAAATACAATCTGTGGGACTTTCTTTCCGGCACAACCTGGGCACCTGGTGACGGTGATTCCGGCACCTACGGCATCCTGCCCATGATCCTCGGCAGCATCTACGTAACGGCAGGTGCACTGATCATCGGCGGACCCATTGGTATTCTGGCCGGTATCTATCTGGCACGCTTTTGCCCCAAGAAGCTGGCCAAGGCGCTTCAGCCCCTGGTTGCCCTGATGGCAGGCGTGCCCAGCGTGGTGTACGGCTTCTTTGGCATCACCACCTTGGTACCCCTGGTGCGTAACCTCTTCGGCGGTCAAGGCATGAGCATCCTTACCGCAAGTCTCCTGCTGGGCATGATGATTCTTCCGACCATGATTCAGCTGACTTCCAGCGCCGTTCGTGCGGTGCCGGAAAGCTACTATGAAGGAAGCCTGGCCCTGGGTGCCACGGACGAACGCAGCGTTTTCCGCGCTACGGTGCCCGCCGCAAAGAGCGGTATCCTGGCAGCACTGGTGCTGTCCATCGGCCGTGCCATCGGTGAGACCATGGCTGTGGTCATGGTTGCCGGCAACCAGGCACGTATGCCCAAGGGCCTGCTGAAGGGCGTCCGTACCCTGACGAGCAACATCGTTACCGAAATGGGCTACGCCGCCGATCTCCACCGTGAAGCCCTGATCGCTACCGGCGTGGTGCTGTTCGTCTTTATTCTGCTGATTAACCTGCTGTTCTCAGCCCTGAAGAGGAGGGACGCACAATGAGCATGAGCACTCTTGAACTTGCCCAGCAGAATCCGGTCGTGGATGCGGTTCCGCCGAAGCCGACTGTGGGGGAGCAGCTCAAGCGGTTCTTCAAGAATGAATGGAATCGACTGACGCGCCATCCCTTCAGTGCCCTGGTGCGCATCCTGTGCCGCCTGGCCATGGCAATCACGGTTTTCTCTCTGCTGTATCTGATCGGCGACATTCTGGTGAAGGGCATTCCGAACCTGAAGCCTGAGCTGTTCTCCCTGAACTACACCACGGACAATCAGAGCATGCTGCCTTCCCTCATTAACACGCTGATCATCACCGTCCTTGCACTGGTGGTTGCCATTCCTCTGGGCGTCGGCGGTGCCATCTACCTGGCGGAATACGCCAAGCGTAACAGTAAGGTCGTGCGCCTCATCCGGGTGACGGCTGAAACACTGAGCGGCATTCCCAGCATCATCTACGGTTTGTTCGGCATGATGTGCTTCGTGAATGCACTGGGCTTGAAGCTTTCTCTGCTGTCCGGTGCACTGACGCTGGCATTGATGGTTCTTCCTCTGATTCTCCGCACCACCGAGGAAGCGTTGCTGTCTGTGCCGGATAGCTACCGCGAAGGTTCCTTTGGCCTGGGCGCCGGCAAACTTCGCACGGTGATGAAGATCGTTCTTCCTCCCGCCATGCCGGGTATTCTGTCCGGCATTGTGCTGGCCATTGGCCGTATTGTGGGTGAAACGGCCGCATTGCTGTACACCACCGGCACGGTGGCCAAGCTGCCGGAGAACATTCTCTCTTCCGGCCGTACCCTGTCCCTGCACATGTATGTTCTGTCCGGCGAAGGCCTCTACATCGGTGAAGCCTACGCCACGGCTGTTGTTCTTCTGCTGTTTGTGCTCGCCATGAACGGCTTGTCAACCTTGATTTCGAAGAAGATCGGAGGCAAAGCATGAGCGCGAAAATTGCCATTAAGGATCTGAACCTGTACTACGGTGCTTTCCATGCCCTGAAGGGCATCAACCTGGATATTGAGGAAAAGCAGATTACGGCTTTCATCGGACCTTCCGGTTGCGGTAAGTCTACCCTGCTGAAGACCCTCAATCGCATGAATGATTTGGTTCCTGACTGCCGGGTGACAGGAAAAGTCACCTTGGATGGAGAAGATATCTATGGAGACATGGATGTGAACCTCCTGCGCCGCCGCGTGGGCATGGTTTTCCAGAAGCCGAATCCTTTCCCCATGAGCGTGTACGATAACATTGCCTATGGCCCCCGCACTCACGGCATTCATCGCAAGTCCCAGCTGGATGAGCTGGTGGAGACTTCTCTGCGGGATGCCGCTATCTGGGATGAGCTGAAGGATCGCCTGAATAAGAGCGCCTTGGGCCTTTCCGGCGGCCAGCAGCAGCGTCTGTGCATCGCCAGAGCTTTGGCTGTGAAGCCCGAAGTGTTGCTGATGGACGAACCCACCAGCGCCCTAGATCCCATTTCCACCTCCAAGATCGAAGAGCTTTGTTTGCAGCTGAAAGGACAGTATACCATTGCCATTGTGACGCACAACATGCAGCAGGCCGTGCGTATCAGTGATGTGACCGCCTTCTTCCTCCTGGGTGATATGGTGGAGGTCGGCGAAACGGGCAAACTGTTCTCGATGCCGCGTGATAAGCGTACTGAAGATTACATTACAGGGAGGTTCGGTTAATGAGAAAGCATTTTGACGAGCAGATCGAAGCCCTTAACCGGGGAATGATCGAAATGGGCGCTCTGGTGGAGCAGACCATTGAGGACGCATGCGATGCGCTTCGTACCGCGGATCTGGAAAAGGCACGCATGGTCATGAACGGTGACCATCGCGTGGACCACAAGGAGCGGGAGATTGAGACCCTGTGCCTGCATCTGCTGCTGCAGCAGCAGCCTGTGGCACGTGATCTGCGGCTGATTTCTTCTGCCATGAAGATGATTACCGATATGGAGCGCATTGGCGACCAGGCGGCTGATATCAGTGAAATCGTGACGATGATGGATCTGTCCCAGCCCCGCCCCGACCATTTCCGCCCCATGGCAACGGCGGCCATCAGCATGGTGCACCGCGCCGTGGATGCATTCGTCAACCGTGATACGGAATTGGCGGAGCAGGTCATTGCCGCAGACGACGAGGTGGATGATGCTTTCATCCGTGTCAAGAGCGAATTGGTGACCATGCTGAACGGAAACCCCGGCCTTTCTCAGGAAGTGCTGGATCTGCTGATGATCGCCAAGTATTTTGAGCGTATTGCCGACCATGCGGTGAACATCGCCGAGTGGGTGGTATACGCCGTAACGGGTTTGTATAAAGGAGAAGAATTGCAATGATCCATGTAGTGGAAGACGATGCCGGTGTCCGCGAGCTGGAGCTGTATGCCCTGCGCCAGGCAGGTTTTGAGGCGGAGGGCTTTGCCGACCCTGCCTCTTTCCGTGAGGCACTGCATTCCGTCATTCCGCAGTTGGTACTGCTGGATGTCATGCTTCCCGATGAAGACGGCCTGAGTTTGCTCCATTTTATCCGCCAAGATGTGCATTTGCACAAAGTCCCTGTGATTCTCGTCACTGCCCGTGATGCGGAGATGGATAAGGTGAGGGGACTGGACGAAGGCGCGGATGACTATCTCACCAAGCCTTTTGGTGTGATGGAACTGTTGGCGCGTGTTCGTGCCATGCTGCGCCGCGCGACCGATGTACCCACGGAGGATGTTATGGTTTCAGGTCAGATTACGCTGGATCGTTCTCGTCATTTGGTAATGGCTGCGGGGGAAGAAGTCGTCCTGACGCACATGGAGTTTGAATTGTTGAATTTCCTGATGAACCGCGCCGGCAAGGTGGTTAGCCGCGAGGTTCTGCTGGATAACGTTTGGGGGATGGCCTACGCAGGCGATACCCGCACAGTGGATGTGCATATCCGTACCCTGCGGCAGAAGCTGGGGGACTGCGGCAGCCGCATCACCACCGTCCGGGGTGTTGGTTACAAAATGGAGGATGCCGATGCGTAAGAAGCTCTTTTCATGCCTGACAATCTGCTCACTCTGCACAGCATTGCTGATGAGTGTGCTGGTGATCAGCGGCATGTATCTGTACACTGAAAATCAACTGAAATCGAGTCTGACGATTTTGTCAGACACGCTGTCTGCCCAGCTGAATGCATCCAGTTCTCCGGCAGAATTGCTGGAAAGCGGTGTCTACGCTCAGCGCGTGACCCTGGTGGATCAGAACGGCGATGTGCTCTATGACAGCCGTCATGATAACCAAACCATGGAGAATCACGCTCAGCGCACGGAAATCGAACAGGCCCTGGAGAATGGTACTGGCTGGTCTACCCGTGCATCTGACACCATGGGGGAAAACAGCATCTACTATGCCCGTCGCTTGAATGACGGCAGTGTGCTTCGCGTTGCCGGCACCCAGAAAACGGTGCTGAGCACGGTGAGCAGTGTGGCACTGTGGCTCCTGGCCGGCGTGATCCTGTGCGTGGTGCTGTCCATGTTGGTGGCTCGCAACGTGACGAATCATCTGGTGAAGCCCATCAACGCCATTGACTTGGATCATCCGCTGAGTAGCGATACCTACGAAGAACTGTCGCCCATGCTTCGCCGTATGGAACAGCAGAATCGCCGCATTGCCGATCAGATGTCAGACCTCACGGCGCAGCGTGCCGAGCTGGATGCCGTGCTGGACGGCATGAAGGAAGGCCTTGTGATTCTGGATCCCAAGACATGCGTTCTGTCCATGAACCCTGCCGCCCGGCGCTTCCTGGGCGTGCATGGCGATCCTTTGGGACAGCCGCTGGTGGCGGTCAGCCGTCATCAGGTGCTGCTTGATCTGCTGAACGCAGGCCAGGGCGAGGCTGAAATGACTTGCGACAGCAAGACACTCCGCATTTCCCTAAGCCCTGTGAATGACGAGGGCACGGTTATCCTCTTCCAGGACGTGACCGCCGCCCGTGCGGCCGAAGAAAGCCGCCGCCAGTTCTCTGCCAATGTGTCTCATGAACTGCGCACGCCGTTGACCACCATCAGCGGCTATGCAGAAATGCTGGCATCGGGTCTTGCCAATCCTTCCGATGCAGGACAGCTGGGTAGTAAGATTCAGCAGGAAAGCCGCCGTCTTCTGTCCTTGATTGAAGATATTCTTCGCCTGTCCCGCCTGGACGAGGGCATTTCGCAGGAAATGAAGCCTACGGAGCTTTCTTCCCTGGCGGCAGATTGCGTAGAAAAGCTCCACGATGCCGCGGTAAAAGCTAACGTGACGGTGAAGATGGACTGCAAGCCTGCCTGCGTCAAGGGTGATGTTTCCCTGTTGAGCGAAATGATCACGAACCTTGTGGAGAACAGCATTAAGTACAACAAGGTGAACGGCAGTGTTACCGTGGAAACCGGCACCAATGACGGCCATGCCTTTATCCGCGTGGCAGATACGGGTGTCGGCATCCCCAAGGAGCATCAGGAGCACGTGTTCGAGCGCTTCTATCGTGTGGACAAGAGTCGCAGTAAGCAAACCGGCGGCACGGGTCTGGGCTTGTCCATTGTCAAGCACGGCGCCCAGCTGCACCACGCCACCATCGATCTGAAGAGTAAAACGAACGAAGGAACGGAAATTACGATTACGTTCTGAAAAAAATCCTGCAGGCTGAAAAGCTTGCAGGATTTTTTATAGGTTTGTGCTATGAGATAATGACAACTTTGTTATGATTGCTTCACGGTATCTGCAATCTTAGCGGCAACCTGCTCTAGGGTCAACCCCTTCGTGTCCAGAATGATATGCGCATAGCGTTCATAATACGGGCAGCGCTCTTCATACAGATCACGAAAAGTTTGGCCGGGAAGGATACTCACACCGCGTGCATGCAGGTCACCCAGCCGCCGAAGAAGTTCATCATGCTCCACCTGCAGATAGACAACTGTGCTGATTTCCCGCAGGTGCGCCATGGCAGATGCTCCGTAGATGACACTGCCGCCGGGGGCAATAACGCTGTCCTGCACATCCAGCTCGGCATTGATGCGCTCTTCTACCTTTCGGAAACCGTCATCGCCGACAGCGTCCAAAATTTCAGCTAAGGTCTGGCCGGTTTTCTTGATGATAACCTGATCAACGTCAACAAAATGCAATCCCATACGCTGTGCCAGCACCATTCCTACGGTGCTTTTGCCGCTGCCGGGCATTCCAATAAGCGTGATGTTCATAAGCAATCCTCCAAGAGAAATCTTGAACCTATCATAACGCAGGAAAGAAAAGATGTCAATCAGCAGGCATCATTAACAATTCCCAAACAAATTCCAAACACAATCCGAACCACCGCCTTTTACAATCCCCTGTGAAACTGCACGAAGCGCTGCAGGTTCACGGGCTTTGTGATATAATGATCACAAAGGATGCGGGAGGAGGAAGAAGAATGATTCACATCTTGGTGGTGGATGATGACCGAGAGCTGTGCCGAACGGTTTGCACCTATCTGAACGACTGCGGCTTTGCGGCCAAGTCGGTGCTGAGCGCCCAGGAAGCTTACGATGAAATGTATAACAACCTGTATGATCTGGTGATCTCTGATATCATGATGCCGGGTGGCGATGGCTTTGAATTGGCAGAAACAATCCGCAAGGTGAACCGCCGGATTCCCATCCTGTTCATGTCGGCAAGGGATGATCTGCCTGCCAAGCAAAAAGGCTTCCGCTTGGGCATTGATGATTATATGGTGAAGCCGGTGGAGCTGATGGAGCTGGAAATGCGGGTGCGGGCACTGCTGCGGAGAGCAAACATCGAGGCAGAACGGAAACTGAAGGTCGGCAATCTGACCATGGATGCAGATGCTATGAGTGCCCTGATCAATGACGAAGAAGTGGCCACCACGACCCGCGAGTTCAACATCTTGTACAAATTGCTTTCCTATCCGAATAAGACGTTTTCTCGTGCTCAGCTTATGGACGAGTTCTGGGATGTGGAATCAGATACCGGTTTGCGGGCGGTGGATGTGTACATAACCAAACTGCGCGATAAGTTCTCTGCCTGCAATGGCTTTGAGATCAGAACGGTGCGCGGCTTGGGTTATAAGGCGGTGCTGAAATGAAGGTGAAGGATCCACAACTAAAGCTCCTTTTGCCGTCGTCCTATTTCTGGCTGTTCTTCGTAACATTGATCATGATCGGCGGCGTCCATATGGGGCTGTTTTATCTTCTACAAGCACTGCAGGTGAGGCCTATCTGGCAGTCACATCTGATGCTGCTCTACTGGGTCCTTGTTTCGTGGCTCTTATCCATTGAGGCGAGGAAGCGCATTCAGAAGACCTATGACGAGCCTATGCGCAAGCTGGCAGAGGCATCCCGCAAGGTGGCCGGCGGGGATTTTTCCGTCTACGTGCCCACCGTTCACACGGCGGATCGGTATGATTACCTGGATGAAATGATCCTGGATTTCAATAAGATGGTGGAGGAACTTGGAAGCATCGAGACGCTGAAGACAGATTTCTTCACCAACGTGTCCCATGAGATGAAAACGCCCCTGGCGGTGATCAGCAACAACGCCCAGCTCCTTGCAAGCAACACCATCAGCGAGGAAAGACGCCGGGAGTGTACGGAGAATATTCGTGTGGCATCCCGCCGCATGAACAGCCTGATTACCAACATGCTGAAGCTGAACAAGCTGGAGAAGCAGACGATCAAGCCGGCGCCGGAAAGGTATGATCTCTGCGAACAGCTGGCGGAATGTATCTTCCAATATGAAGAACTGCTGGAAGAGCGCCAGCTTGAGCTGGAGCCTCAACTGGAAGACCGGTGCTTTGTCTGCGCTGATTCGGAGCTGATGAACCTGGTGTGGACGAACCTGATTTCCAACGCCGTAAAATTTACACCGAACGGCGGAACGATCACGATTACCCAGGCGGCGCATGACGGCATTGCGGAGGTTTCCATTGTGGATACAGGTTGCGGCATGGATGAAATAACGCAGAAGTATATCTTTGAGAAATTCTATCAGGGCGATACTTCTCATGCCACGGCAGGCAACGGCTTGGGATTGGCACTGGTGAAGCGCATTCTGGAATTGTCGGAAGGAAAAATCAGCGTTCAAAGCACGGAAGGCACAGGATCAATCTTTACGGTTTCCATCCCATTGGCAGAGGAGCAGATGCACCATGAATGAGCGGCAATATGTAGCCTATGAATATAACGAGGTGGAGGCACCGGAAAGTCAGGTGCCGTTTTATTTGGATTGTTATGAAAGCTTTGGCTGGGAGAAAGACGACAGAGTTCCGTACAGCCACGGCAAATTGACGCTCCGCCGCGACAGCCGAATCATCAACAAGGCGGAATTGACGCGCTTGCAGCGAAACTTCGAGGCTTGCATGGCGGAAATTCAGAAGTTGGAGTCCACCAAGACCAGCAAAGCTACAACGGTTTCGCTGGTGATCGGCATCTTAGGAACCTGTTTTATGGCGGGATCGGTGTTTGCGGTAACAGCAACGCCGCCGATGATTTTGTTGTGCGTTCTGCTGGCCATTCCGGCGTTCGCCGGCTGGGGCGCGGCACCTATCGTCTATAAGAAACTTCTGGCGCAGCGGAGCGCCATCGTGGAGGAACTTGTAAACAACAAGTACGAAGAAATCTACAAGATCTGTGAGAAAGGCCACGGCTTGTTGTAAATGCTAATGATGGAGCGCATGAATTTGCAAATGCAGGTTCATGCGCTTCTTTTATGTTTCAGAAACATAGTGCAAACAGAGAGCCAACAAATCTGCGGTATGCTATCACCATCAACAGCGAGTGCTGATGGAAAGGAGGCTTGAAACATGGTTGTTGCAATCGTTGCGGTTGTAGTAGTCATTGCCGTCGTGACCGGTGTGGTCATCTATAAGAAGCGCAAGTAATTGGCTATATGGTTTGGAAAAGAATTATGAAGGAGGACGAAAATCATGAAAGTTACGGAAGTTAAGAACCCTTCTCCGATTGAGAAGGACATCGAGAAGAAGATCAAGGAGCGCCTGTTCAATGGTTTCAATAACTGGAACGGCGGCTATGATGGCTGGTTGGAGTGGTGCAACACCCTTTACGAGCCGGATGCACACTACAACGTTTACGGCAAGCGACTTACCCTGGCGGAATACAAGGA
The DNA here is from genome assembly GCA_963594395.1 of Lachnospiraceae bacterium. GTDB lineage: Bacteria > Bacillota > Clostridia > Christensenellales > Aristaeellaceae > CAKUFA01. Next base: position 528 of record CAVBFK010000235.1, on the reverse strand, counting down.
CATGATGGGTCAGCTGTTCCAGCACTTTACCATGGAGCTGGGTCAGTTCGACAACATGCTGATCCGCGACAACTGGTGCGCCATCCGCTACACGGTGAAGATCAAGAACCTGCACACGGGGGAGGAGATTTTGCAGAACACCATGGAGTTTGTGAACTTCAAGGAGAACCCCGAACCCGAAGGCGTCCGCGTGGTGGAAGGTTGGGCACTGTCCGACAGTCCCCTGTCTGCAAAGTAAATGAGATGACGATAACAAACGGGAAGCAGCCATGATGGTTGCTTCCCGTTGCTCTATCTGATGCTTACTTTCCCAGGTACTTTTCCAGAAGCACCAGCTGAATGCCTGCGATGCCGTTGAAGTCTGTGGGAACAATGTCAACTTCCGTATAGCCGTGTTTCTTGTACATGGCGCGCGCCGTGACGTTCCTGGCATTGGTATCAATCCGCAGTTCCGGACAGCCGTTTTCCAATGCGTACTGCTCATAGTAAGTCAGAAAGGCGCGGCCGTAGCCCTTACCGGCATGGCTG
>CAVBFK010000234.1:0-3841 GCA_963594395.1 Lachnospiraceae bacterium | reverse complement strand
AGCTGCCAGGGAATCACGCACGCGGCATCGCCCCAGGCAGAAACGCCGTTCAACTCATACTTGCACATGGGCGCCACGCAGGGAACGCTGCCGTTCAGGCGCTTCTGTTCGCAGCGGAGATCCTCCATGAATTTCTTCATGAAGTCTGCCACGTCAGCATGATAGCAGGCGGTGTCGCAGAAAATCTGAATATCTCCCGTCCAGCCCATGCGTTCATCACGCTGAGGGCAGTCCGTGGGGATGTCCAGGAAGTTGCTCTTCAGGCTCCACTTGCTGTTCAGGTACAGCCGGTTCACCAGCGGATCGCCGGTTTCCAGTCTGCCGGTTTCCTCCACGTCCGAATACACGGCGCAGCCCACAAACTTGCTGGGATCCAGTGGTTTGCCCCAGCCTTCCACCTTTACGTAGCGGAAGCCATAGTAGGTAAAGTGAGGCTGTACGAAGCGCGGCACACCATCGGATACATAGCGGAAGATGCACTTAGCGCCCCGCAGATTATCCCGGTAGATGGTGCCGTTCAGCACGTGCTCGCCATAAAGCAGACGGATCTCCGTGCCCTTGGGTGCATCGCACCAGAAGCCGCACCAGCCGGCAAAATTCTGTCCCATATCCAGCACGGTATCATCCGTGGGGAGAATGGTCGGCGTAAACTTTTCATGGATGAGGATTTCCGGATTACTTCTGGGCTGAAGCGGAACAGCAGGCGCCTCCGTTTTCTTGGCAGGGGTCGGCGTGCCTGCAGGGAGATTGGCATCCTGCTCTTCGCCGTCATAGATGCTATCCATCAGCACGGTAGACTTGGTCACCGTCCAGCTTTCGTCCGTGCCAATGACCTCTTCATGGCCGTCCGCATACTTCAGGTGAATTTCTGCCAGAAGCTTGTATTCCGTGCCGTAGCGCGGGGCAGATTTCTTTAGGCCGTAGCGACCCATGTACCAGCCTTCGCCCAGCATCACTTCAAAAACATTGGTGCCCTCGACTGTATCAAGCTCCAGAGTCTGATACATCAAATAACTATCATAAGAGTGGAAGCCCGGGCGAAGCACTTCTTCGCCAACGACCTTGCCGTTCAGCTTCGGCTCAAACAGGCCGACACCGGCGATATAGCACCGTGCCTGCACAGGCTTTTCGCTTGCTGTAAATTCCTTGCGGAACACAGGGTGCGCCTCACGGCCGAAAGGCGAGGTTATCCACTGTGCCTGCCAGGGCTCATCTTTCCCTTTGGGCGTTTCAAACCATGTCCAGTCGCTGACGGCTTCCTCCCCCGCGTCGGTGCGCACCGTCACCCGCCAGTAATACCGGGTTCTGGGGTCGAGGGTCAGGGGCAGTGCCCAGCCGGTACTGTCCATGCCGCTTTGAAGGGCGGTGCCCTCCCAGGCGCTTTCCATCATGCCGGAATCGTACACCAACTTGGAAGCATCCGGGGCAAGGGCAGCCTCCACGCGGGAAGCCGTCTGCTTCTTGCCCTTGCTTTCCTCCACGCGCCAGCTCAGGGTTGCTTCCGTGAAGTTGTATCCCAGCGGATGCTTCTCGTGGCAGGTTTTCAAGCCGGTAATAATCATGCGTATCGCTCCTTTCGCTCCTCAGCGTTCGGGATGATTCTGGTGAAAGAGTGCCAGCTTGGCAAACATATCTTCAAGGATCAATCGGCAGTCCACATTCTTGCAAACACGAATGGGGCGGTTGGGCATCTCCGGCACATAGCAGCCGTCGGCTTGCACATGGGGTGCTCCAATCCAGTCGAAGTCAAAGCGATGGGGATAGAGAATCAAGCCCACTGAAGGATTGTCCCCCAGCACCCAGCTTTCACCGGTGCGGAAGTCACTGTTTGCCGGGCCCGGCTCATGGGCATGGGCATCCAGCTGGTCGCACAGATACCGGCCGATGGCGCCGCAGGGGCGGACGCGGTACTCCAGCTCTGCAAGGGACACGTTCATGGTCTGATACACGTTCTGCGGCACCTGCCACATGGATACCTGGGAGCGGAACACCACATTCGCGGCGACGATATCGTTGTTCATGTTGTATTCCGAGCCGCCGTCCGGATAAGGGGCGCCGCCAATCCAGATGACCGTCAGGCGGGAAGCAATGCGGGGCTCCATCAGCAGAGCAGAGGCCATATCCGTCAGCGGTCCCAGGAAGGTCACATACAGCGGACGGGGATCATCCTTCATGGCTTCCCGGATAATCAGCTGTGCGCCCTCGGAATCCACAGGGGTGTTCTTGTTCGGCAAGGCATGAGGCGCACCGTGGAAAATCATGTTTTCCTTCGGAAACTGCATCTTATCAAAGATGGTTTCCAATTCGTGATAGCTACGCTCCATGCTGTTGGGGCACTGGGTGCCGAAGTGTGCACCAATGAAGCCCACATTGTCCAGCTTCGGCGACAGCAGGGTCTGCACAATGGCAAACTGGTCGTCCGCCTCGTTCTTGGCATCGGTATCGGTGATCACACGAACCATCTTCTGCTCAGGAACCTTGAACTGATAGTCACTGTAAATCATACGTGCACCTTTCTCCTGCAAAATGCAGGTGTTCTTTACTGCACCAGTCCTGTTTCTTTGGCCATGGACAGTGCCAGCACATTCCAGTTAATAAAGCCGCCATTCATCACCGGTTCACCGGTTTCCGGGCTGTAATACTCATGCAGGCAGCCGTGCTGTTCCAAATCCTTGCCCAGCAGATGTACCGACCGAGCCGCAATGCTTTGTGCTTCCTCCGTGAAGCCGCAGCGATGCATGGCCATGCACACCACATAGTTGGCAATCAGCCAAATCGGCCCCAGCCAGTTGGAAGGATTGTTGGTGGCGGACAAATTGTACATTTTCTCGTTCCGTGCCAAGGTGCGGATACCGTAGGGAGACGCAAAGGTTGCTTCATCCTGCGCCCAGGCAAGCATTTTCTCCGCCTGTTCCTTGGTGGCAATCCCCGCATACAGCGGAATGAAGCCACTCCACACACGAATGCGGATGGGCAGTGTCTTCCAGAACACGCCCAATCCCTTATGGAACCAGTCATAGGGTCTGGTATGCACGTCCACATCCACGGAATAGAAGAAACCGTCCCGCTCATCCCAGCATTCCGATTGCACCGCATCTATGAGCTTCCTGCGTTTATCATCGCAGTAGGCTGCTTCCTCGGGCATCTGCCAAGCCTCATACAGCTTACGCAGTGCCTCCAATTCACGGATCATGAAGGCATTGAGGAAGATGTTCGCCGTGGAATCCTGCGGGCGGCCGAAGCTGGCAGGGTCGTTATCCATGCCGATCATAATGTCATCGTGCCAGACGTACAGGCCGCTGTGCTCATGAAAATACGTGTCGTAATAATCCAGATAGCGGCGGAAGGGTTCAGCGTACTCCTTGGCCCAGTCCGCACTGCCGGCCTTTTCAGAGGCAAGCAGGGTTTGGCCGGCAAGGAAAGGCTTCATCATGTTCATCCGCACGCCTTCTTTGTGCTTGCGGTTCAGGTAGGTTTCTTCCCCTTTGCCGTCATCCACAATCATCATGGGGATGTATCCATCCTCCAGCTGATGATCGAAGAAATTCCGCACATTGCCCATGGTGTGAAGGAGGATTTTCTCCTGCATATCGGGCGCGAATTCGTCCCACAGGCTCATCAGACCGTAGGCCGACCAGTAGGTATCCCAGTCCCACACGTTGCCGTTGTACACCGAGCCGGGATCAATAAACGGATAGCGGATGTACCCCCGCGGCTCCTTCAGCATATCTTTTGCGTGCGCCAGAATATACGCATGCAGGCGATTGTAATCCGCTTGAAGTTTCTGCGTCATGGCGTTATCCTTTCTGCACATCCCGTACCGAGCCTCTTTGCACTGCAT
>CAVBFK010000233.1:0-6816 GCA_963594395.1 Lachnospiraceae bacterium | reverse complement strand
GCAGATACGAGCGTAATGGCTGTAGTGCACGTCGCGGACTTCGAAGGATGCACGGTCACGGTTCAAACCGCCGGGGCCCAGGGCGCTCAGACGGCGCTTGTGGGTAAGTTCAGCCAGCGGGTTGGGCTGGTCCATGAACTGGCTCAACTGAGAAGATCCGAAGAACTCCTTAATGGCGGCGCTTACAGGGCGGATGTTGATCAGGTCGCCGGGCTTCATGTCCACGGAGTCCTGGGTGTTCATGCGCTCGCGCACCACACGATCCAGACGGCTCATGCCGATGCGGATCTGGTTCTGCAGCAATTCACCCACGGAGCGGACACGACGGTTGCCCAGGTGGTCGATATCGTCGGTGAAGCCGATACCGTAGGGCAGACCCATCATGTAGCTCACGCTGGCCACGATGTCGTCTGCCAGGATGTGCTTGGGCACCAGGCTGGCCACGTTCTCGCGAACGGCTTCCATCAGCTGGTCAGGCTCCACAGAGGCGATGATCTCGCGCAGGGTGGGCAGGTGAACCATCTCCAGGATGCCGGCTTCCTTGGGGTCAAAGGGCAGGTAGGCAGAGGCGTCAACGAAGTTGTTGCCGATGACCTTGCAAACCTTGCCTTCGCCTTCTACCCAAACCACGTTCACACCGGCGTTCTGCACGGCACGGGCGGTCTCCAGATCGATGAGTTCGCCCTTCTTGACCATGACCTCGCCGTCCTGAGGATTCACAATATCCTCGGCAACCACATGGCCGTTGATACGGGTTGCGATGGAAAGCTTCTTATTAAACTTGTAACGACCCACGCGCATCAGATCATAGCGCTTGGGATCGTAGAACAGGCTGTTGAACAGGTTGGTAGCGCTGTCCAGGCTGGCGGGCTCGCCGGGCTTCTGACGCTTGTAGATCTCAATGAGGCCTTCCTCACGGCTCTTGGCGTTGTCACCCTTGGCCAGGGTTGCCTGCAGACGCTCGTCGTCGCCCAGCAGTTCCAGAATCTCCGCATCCGTGCCGTAGCCCAGTGCGCGCAGCAGCACCGTCATGGGCAGCTTGCGGGCACGGTCAATACGCACCCACAGCACATCGTTGGAGTCGGTTTCATACTCCAGCCAAGCGCCGCGGTTGGGGATAATCTGGGAAGTGTACAGCGGCTTGCCGGCCTTGTCCAGGGTGCAGTCAAAATATACACCGGGGGAACGAACCAGCTGAGACACGATAACGCGCTCACCGCCGTTAATGATAAAAGTGCCATGGTCGGTCATCAGCGGGAAATCGCCCATGAACACATCAGATTCTTTAATTTCACCGGTTTCACGGTTCTTCAGACGCACAAAGACCTTCAGCGGTGCGGCGTAGGTCTTGTCACGCTCGCGGCACTTCTCCAGAGAATCCTTCGGCTCTTCCAGAGTATAATCCACGAATTCGAGCACCAGATTGCCGTTATAGTCGGTAATCGGTGAAACGTCGGCTAAAACTTCACGCAGGTCGGTTTCGAGAAAGCGCCTGTACGAATCCTTCTGAACCTCGATCAAGTCGGGCATGTCCAGCACTTCGTCAATGCGCGAAAAGCTCATGCGCTTGCGGAGCTTTCCCATTTGAACCTCATGCACCATGGTACGCCATCACCCCTTACGTTGTCCGATCGGCTCTACTACATTTTTTTGAAAATTCCTGCTTGCTTTTTTGCACGTTTCCGTGTACAATAGCATCGCAAGAGGAAAAATGAGCATAGAGATACCGATGCAATTCTAAATTGTATCATCCCGGTTGAGAAATGTCAACATCAACCGGGATATTTTATTGCAAAAATTTTTCGGGCGTGTATTATAGGAAATGCATGCAAGAAAATGCCCGCCTTGTCCGTTAGATCCGCGGACAAGAATTTCCTGACGGAGGAAACTTATGAAGACTGCACCCAAGCGTTTTTTTCTGCGCGTCATGGCCTTTGTAATGGCCCTGATGTGCCTGAACTTTTCTGCCTTGGCAGATTCGGAGGTCGTCCGCGCGGAGATTGTGAACCGGCAGACAGATCCGAATGCGGCATGGCCGTTTGATGAAGATGCCGACCTGCTGGAAATCTGGTTTCCGCAGATGATTAACTGCGATGCGGCACTGATTCACTACGGTGATCAGTATATCCTGATTGACTGCTGCTCCAAAAGCTACGCCAAACGTCTGCTGATTCTGCTGGACGGACTGGGCGTTACGAAAATCGACGCGATTTACAACACGCATCCCCACAACGATCACATTTTGGGCTTTGCTGCAGTGGCGGATCACGTGACGGTAGGGGAGCTGGCATTGGCCTTCCCGGCGGATGAAACGAAGCATTCCCAGGAAGCCGTGGCGGAAGCGGAAAAACGGAACATCCCCGTCACTTATTTCGGCGACGGCGATGAAATCACCATCGGCCCGGCAAAAATCAAAGTCTACATGAAGGGCGATGATGACGGAGCCTGAACAACCGCTCCGCCATGATGCGCCTGGTAGACGGCGACTGCAGCATTCTCTTCACGGCCGACATGGAAAAGAAAGCACTGGATCGCGCAGTGGAAGTCATCCCTGCAGAGGAACTGCGCAGCGACATCCTGAAGCACCCGCATCACGGCCTGACCATCTTGCCGGACGCCTTTACGGACGCCGTCCAGCCGCAGCTGTCCATCATTACCAATAACACGCGGGTTACGGACACCACCTACAAGCTCCGTCTGAAGCATATTCCTTATATCTATTGCTCCTCGGGCTACACCCATCTTGTGACGGACGGCGAAACGTGGTTCGTGGAAGTCGTCAAGGCAGAAAAAATGCAGGCGGCACAGAAAGCATTCCTGAAAGATCCCTCCAACGTGACGCAATGGATTCCTTCCAATCCCTGACAGAAAACGGCCGATTTCGGCCGCTTTTTTTATGCACCGATGCATCGAAAAAATGCGGAAAAATGCCGCCCAAAATCCTTGCGAAAAATTTTGTGCACGATCACGAAAAAACTTTGAAAAACAGGCACTTTTCCGCTAGAAATTCGTTGACAATGAGCAAAATCAATGATATGATGAACTGGTTGATTTGCATACCTTGTATTCGTATGCCCTTTTCGGGTTGCGAAAAAGCGCGAAAGGAGAGGTTCATGCAATGGAAAGCCTGAAGCATGCAGACAAGAAAGTTGTCGGCACGAAGCAAGTGATGAGGGCAATCAATGCTGGTCTCCTCGCCAAGGTCTATGTGGCCAACGATGCGGACACGTTCCTGTTCCAGCGGGTCATTCGTGCGGCGGAAGATGCCGGCGTGCCTGCGGTCAGGGTCGCGACCATGAAAGAGCTCGGGGAAGCCTGCCACGTTGCAGTGCCCACTGCGGCGGCCGGCCTGCTCAAATAACATCCCCACCCATTCTTTTGCCTACAAGTTTCCGAGGGTTGCGGAAATTTTAGGATATTATTCAGGAGGTGCTTCCATGCCCACGATCAATCAGTTGATCCGTAAGGGACGGGAAAAGGTTACGAATAAGTCCACTGCGCCTATTCTGCAGGGTTGCCCGCAGAAGCGCGGTGTTTGCCTGAGCGTGAAGACTACCACGCCCAAGAAGCCCAACTCCGCCCTTCGGAAGATCGCAAGAATCCGTCTGACGAACCAGATTGAAGGTACCTGCTACATCCCCGGTATCGGCCACAACCTGCAGGAGCATAGCGTTGTGCTGATCCGTGGCGGCCGTGTGCGCGACCTTCCTGGCGTTCGCTATCACATCATCCGCGGTGCTCTTGATACCGCCGGTGTTGCAAAGCGGATGCAGGCTCGTTCCCTGTACGGCGCTAAGCGCCCGAAGAAGTAAGCCCATCTGGCTTTCGCCTGCTGCCCAATCACGCCGGTTGATCATTCGCCCAGTCCGTTTTCTGCCGGAACGCAGTTTGACGGCTTCCTGAGCGAAGCAGATCGCCGCCGGCCCGGATAAAATCGATCCGGGGACGGCATGATGCTGACATGCTGTCGTAGGGAGAGAAAGCATCGCGGCTTGCACACAAGGAACTAACGAGAACGAAGCTACATTGAGGAGGGAAACCTATGCCCCGTCGCGGATTTGTACCCAAGCGCGAGGTGCTGCCGGATCCTGTTTACGGGACCACGACCGTCACCAAGCTGATTAACCAGATCATGCTGGATGGCAAGCGCGGTGTTGCCCAGAATGCTTGCTACAGCGCTTTTGAAATGGTTGCAGAGAAGACCGGCAAGGACGCTAACGAAGTGTTCCAGGCTGCTCTGAATAACGTTGCTCCCCAGCTGGAAGTGAAGGCTCGCCGTGTGGGCGGTGCTACTTACCAGGTGCCTATGGAAATTCGCCCCGAGCGTCGTCAGACTCTGGCCCTGCGCTGGATCGTGGACTTTGCTCGTAAGCGCGGTGAGAAGACCATGGCAGAGCGTCTGTGCGCTGAAGTGATCGACGCCAGCAACAACACCGGCGCTGCTGTAAAGCGTAAGGAAGAAATGCACCGTATGGCAGAGGCCAACAAGGCGTTCGCCCACTATCGGTGGTAATGAATATCAGTTTTTCCCTGAAGCCTGCCACCGTAGAAAGGAGAGCGTAACACCATGGCAAGAAGCCATCCGCTTGAGAGAGTGCGCAATATCGGTATTATGGCGCACATCGACGCCGGCAAGACCACGACTACCGAGCGTATCCTGTACTATACCGGCAAGACCCACCGCATTGGTGAGGTGCATGAAGGCGCTGCCACCATGGACTGGATGGTCCAGGAGCAGGAGCGCGGCATCACCATTACGTCTGCCGCTACCACTTGCATTTGGCATGATCCCCGCGATCCTCAGAATCGCAATAAGACCTACCGAATCAACATCATCGACACCCCCGGCCACGTGGACTTCACCGTTGAGGTGGAGCGCTCCCTGCGCGTGCTGGACGGCGCTGTGTCCGTGTTCTGCGCTAAGGGCGGCGTTGAGCCCCAGTCTGAAACCGTTTGGAAGCAGGCTGAGACCTACAAGGTCCCCCGTATGGCTTATGTGAACAAGATGGACATCACCGGCGCTAACTTCTTCCGTGTCGTTGACATGATGAAGGAACGCCTGGGCGCCAATGCTGTTCCGATCCAGCTGCCTATCGGCTCCGAAGCTGATTTCCGCGGCATCATTGACCTGGTCAAGATGCGTGCTGAAGTCTACTACGACGACGAGGGCAAGGACGTGCGCGACGAGGACATCCCCGCCGACATGATGGAGCTGGCTCAGAAGTACCATGACGAGATGATCGAGAAGGTCGCTGAGACCGACGACGCTCTGATGGAAAAGTATTTCAACGGCGAAGAGCTCACCACGGACGAAGTGATGGCCGCCATTCGTAAGGCAACCATCAACTGCACCATGAACCCCGTGTGCTGCGGCACTTCCTACCGTAACAAGGGTGTTCAGCCCCTGCTGGACGCTATCATCGAATACATGCCCTCTCCTGTGGATATTCCCGCAATCAAGGGCACTGATCCTGATGATCCCGAGAAGGAAATGGTCCGTCATCCTTCCGACGACGAGCCCTTCTCCGCTCTGGCCTTCAAGATCATGGTTGACCCCTTCGTTGGTAAGCTGGCATTCTTCCGTGTCTACTCCGGTCACCTGGCCGCTGGCAGCTACGTGATGAACTCCACCAAGCAGAAGCGTGAGCGTATGAGCCGTATCATGCTGATGCATGCTAACCACCGCGAGGAAGTCACCGACATCTACACCGGTGAAATCGCTGGCGCTGTGGGTCTGAAGGACACCACCACCGGTGATACCCTGTGCGATGAAAACAACCAGATCATTCTGGAGTCCATGGTCTTCCCCGATCCCGTGATCGAGGTTGCTATCGAGCCCAAGACCAAGGCTGGTCAGGACAAGATGACGATGGCTCTGCTGCGTCTGGCTGAAGAAGACCCGACCTTCAAGACCTACACCAACCAGGAGACCGGTCAGACCATTATCGCCGGCATGGGCGAGCTCCACTTGGAGATCATCGTCGACCGTCTGCTGCGTGAGTTCAAGGTGGAAGCCACTGTTGGTAAGCCTCAGGTTACCTACAAGGCTACGATTCGTAAGGCTGTTAAGGCCGAAGGTCGTTTCGTCCGCCAGACCGGTGGTCATGGTCAGTATGGTCACTGCTGGATTGAACTGGAACCCAACGAGCCTGGCAAGGGCTACGAGTTCGAGTCCCGTATCGTGGGCGGCGTGATTCCGAAGGAATTCATTGCTCCTATCGATGCTGGTATTCAGGGCGCAGCCAAGGCTGGCTATCAGGGCTTCGAACTGGTTGACTTCAAGGCAGCCGTTGTTGACGGTTCTTACCACGATGTCGACTCTTCTGCACAGGCATACGAAATTGCCGGTTCTATGGCTTTCAAGGCCGCTCTGGAAAAGGCAAATCCTGTGCTGATGGAGCCCATGATGAAGGTGGAAATCATCGTTCCCGATCAGTATCTGGGCGACGTGATGGGCAACGTGTCCAGCCGTCGTGGCCGTGTTGACGGCACCGAGATGCGCGGTCAGGATCAGATCATCCACGCCTTCGTCCCGCTGAGCGAAATGTTCGGCTACACCACTGACCTTCGTTCCCGTACCCAGGGCCGCGGCATGTTCACCATGCAGTTCGACCACTACGAGGAAGTGCCGAAGTCCGTGGCTGAAAAGGTCATTGGCGAGCGCGCTAAGAAGGACTAATTCGCGTAACTGTTACGCACAATCACTTATATCTTTGCAATGAGCGAGGAGGAATTTTCCCATGGCTAAGGAGCATTACGAGCGGAAAAAGCCCCATGTTAACATTGGCACCATCGGCCACGTTGACCACGGCAAGA
>CAVBFK010000232.1:0-2186 GCA_963594395.1 Lachnospiraceae bacterium | reverse complement strand
GAGCCGCATCTAAACTGACGGTCACCGTTTTCTTCCCGGTCTCTTCGGAGGCCGGGTTTTTTGCGTTGGGCACGGTCAATTCTATTCCGCCCTGCGTGTCCCCGGTGGTATAAGGCCAGGGAATATCTGAGCGCCCCAAAAGATAATCGGTGGTCACATGATAGAAGTCTGCCATTGCTTCAAGTACCGGTATGGGTGGAGGGTTCACACCCTGTTCATAGCTCCTGTATGTTGTCAGTTTCATGTTGAATTTTTCGCAAAATTCTTCTTGAGTCATATGGTGCATCTTACGCAGTTCTTTATAGCGTGACGGATTCAATGGTGGCCACCTCCTTTCTTATTACTATTTTACGCTGTAGTAGTTTCAAAAAAAAGTGCCTTTTCGTGTTACAAACTGTTGACAGGTCATATTATACATGTTATTATATTACCGTAGTCATAGTTACAATATGAGTTTAGGAGTGAAAGCGATGAAGGCGACGAAACAGACAGGGCTCCGAGTCCCTGTTGATCTGTATCCCAAGATCGTGCAAGCCGCAAATCGTGATGGCCGCACGATCAATTCACAGCTTCTTTATTACGTCCGCCAGGCGCTTGAGCATGAACCGGATACGAAGGAGCCCAATGCAAAGCCTGATTGACCATCTGCTGGAGCAGATCGACATCATCCACCGCCGGATCATGACCGAAACGGACGCGGAAGCCATCGAGCATCTGGCCAAGAGTGAGCGTGCGTTGGTCGAGTGTCTGCTGGCCATGGGTATGGAGGATGATAATCAGCCCACCACGATCAACTGAGAAAGGAGGACGACACAATGGAAGCACGACAAGCGGTTCCCTTGATGACGGCCAAGGATGTGGCTGCCATGCTGGGCGTAGGCATCACGACAGCCTATAACCTGATTCTCCACAAAATGGAGTACATCGACCTGAACGAGGGCACCAGCAAGAACCGCTGCATCAGGGTCACCCCGGAGGCCTTCGAGAAGTACATCCGGCAATGCACCCGGCAGGGCAAGCCGGTGAGGAAGATTCAGCCCGGCAAAAAGAGCAAGGTACAGACGGATGCAAGCGGCAAGATCCACATCCCCCGGTGGAACGAGATTCATTCTAGCGAAGAAAGGAGCGAATGACATGTCGGAATGTACCGCAAAGGATCTGCGGAGTGCCCGCGAAGAGGCGGGTTTGACAATCTGGCAGGCGGCGGCCGCGCTGAACGTTGGAGAAACGACCCTGCGGCGTTGGGAGCATGGTGAGGTGATCCCTCAATCGGCGGATGTGAGCCGTATGGAGCGCCTGTATCGGGCACCTGGGCTGTGGCACCGCTGGATGCGTTCCAATGATGATGCTTACCGGGAACATTACCCGGCACGCACAGCGGAGATGGTTCTTCCCGCGGCGGTGGCCAATATCCGCTTCAGCATGGCAGACATGCAGAAGACGCAGGAAATGGCCGAACGGGATGCCCTGGACGGGCAGATGGACGACAAGCAGACGCTGAACCGCTACCGCGGACAGCTTCAGCAGTTGCTGAGCGACATTACAAGCCTATTGGAAAAGCTGGACGAAAGGACGGATGATCATGATCCACGCGATTAACTGGCCGTATCTCATGAAGCTCATCGGCATGGGGCTGGGCGCTACGGCGCTGGCCGTGTCACCGCTGGTGATGGGTTATCTGTGGCTGATCGGGATCATCTGATTGACAAGGAGGACGGCACATGGCAAGCACGGATTGGATCGAAGGCTTCATCCGCAAGCAAAAGGCGGATTACGAGGCTAAGTACGGTGTGCGGGATGGCGAGACCATCACGACGATGGAAGCGCCTGAGAAGAAAACCAAGTCGCGGCGGGCTTCGACCCCTGAAGAGCGGGCACGGCGGGCTGCTTACTACCGAGAATATCGGAAACGGAACAAGGAACGGTTGGCCGATTATGACGCGGCCTATCGCAATACCCGCCGGGATCAGATACGGAAGGCACAACAAGCCTATTATCAAAGGAATCGGGAAGCCATCATCGCCAAGGTCACGGCACGAAAAGCGGCCCAGAAAGAAGAGCAGGCCAATGAGTGCTGATAACATCGAAGCCCAGCTGGAAGCTTACCGAAAGGCACGGCGGGCGGCGATCCTTCGCCGCTACTACGAAAGCCACAAGGAGCAAATCAAGGCACGGAATACCGCGTG
>CAVBFK010000231.1:0-2680 GCA_963594395.1 Lachnospiraceae bacterium | reverse complement strand
CAGCGAGGGTGTGCTCAAGGCAGTCGGTACCGGCAAGAGCAAAACGCAGAGCGAGCCTACCACCCATGAGTCGGCATCCATCACCTATCGCTTGGATACGGGAATCGCGCCGGAAGGCGTCAAGAAGACCGTGAAGCAGTTGGTTTACTCCGGTGAGGGTTACGATTTTCAGAATTACAACTATGTAAAGTATGAAATCTACAACAGCCCGGTGAAATACAATCAGCCCTTCCGCATTGTGCTGGATGAGCAGCCCGGCGATAACGGCGAGATTGTCTCCGTCACAGGCGGTGCCAAATTCACCTATAACGAAGAAACCGGCATGTGGGAGACAGAACTGCTGGGAACATCCAAAAGCTATTACGGCTATTACAACGGTTTTAATACCTATGTCGTTGTACGCTATCCCCGCGCTGAGGGTGCTGACCCTGATCACGAAGGGCAGATGCGCGATGACCTTGTGTACCACAACAGCGTAACCATGCACTACATTGCCGCGGATGAGCATGATGGCGATAAGGAAACCGACGACCATCTGGATGTCTATGAACTGTCTGCTTCTGCAGAAGTCAACTGGGTGGATTACGAGTTCCACTATGATGGCGATATCTACTCCGGCTACAAGTCTATGTTTAACTTTAGCGGAAGCAGTTCCGGCGTTACTTCGCTGCAATACGGTCAGGATGTAACGGGCAGTTCCGTTCATTTCTCCATGACGGTCAATGGCTATAACCTGACGGATGGCTATCGTTTTGACTTCTATGATGATGCTGTCTATGCCCGCGCATCGAAGAATGGCGAGTGGACGGATTACGTTCGCCTGACAGAAGAAGATTACGAACTGGTTCCCATTTCCTTCTACAATATCGGGCTGCAGTTTGCGGTCAAAATCTCGCTGACAGACATCGACCGCACCAACGGCGATACCATCGATGGCGTTGTGCCCACAGAACCCTTTACCCTGTGGGGCCGCAGCGGAAGCGGCGCGTGGGAGAAGATCGCTGATTTTACCCTTACACAGCCTCGGAATAATACGATCTATGTCGATGGAACACTGGCTGACGGGAAGGGCTATACAGGCCTTCGCCTGACGTCGCCGGATGGTATGCAGGGGCAGGTGACCGCAACCGTCGACTGCTACATGAAATTGAAGGGCTCTTCTGAAACGCTTCAGCAGTTGGCGGAAGATGCCACGCAGATCGAAATCGTGAACATCAGCAGTCATGACCTGTATACGCCGGATGAAAACGGAACCTATTCCTGGTTTAATCCGCTGGCCGCAAGCTCGAACACCGATGCGAAGAAGACCGGACTGGATGAGCAGGATCTGCAGGATCGCGGTGCCTATGTTTATCACTGCAGTGCTACGACCAGTATCTACCCTGCAAAACTTTCTTCCAGTATCACGAAGACAACCGGTACCATCGTGTACGATAAGATCAATTCCAAAGCAGATGTGCCCTTTACCATTACCGCTTATGAATCCTTTGGCATGGTGACGCTCTCTGAGGATGTCTATCAGCAGTGGGCGACTGACAGCGGTACGTTCTACGATCTGCTGCCGCAGGGCTATCACTTCGATGCTTCCAAGGCCGTAACCGTGACGGAAGCCGGCTATAATGCGCATGAAGCCACGCTGGAATCCTGCACGGTTGTGTCAGATGATTATCTGGGCTCCGGCCGTCAGCTGCTGTGCTTCAAGGTGAAGAGCGCCCGTGAGCCCGGTAAAAATTACAACAAGACATCCTGGACAAGCGAGGTATATTGCACCGGCTTTAAGATCACCTTTACGGCATCGATTACGAATGATGATATTGCGCTGTATGGTGCGGGCTACAATGTTGTTACCTATCAGCGCGGTGATCAGCGCGAGATTGCAGACGGCTATGCTGATGACGGACATGGCCGCTATGACCAGAGATTTTTCCCTGTTGGGAAGGACGGCGAATATCTGCTGAAGGGCGTGAACGGCACCGGTGAAATGAAAAACACGCTGTTCGCCTACAGCTATGTCAATCCCGAACCGCTGCCTACGGTGCAGACCGGCATCCGCAAGACCGTGCGCGCTAATTCGTCCACCTTTGTGCAGGATGATACCTCCGATTTGGGGCAGAACTATACGTACAAGGTCGTCATTGAAACCTCCAAGGATGGCTACACCAGCGATATCATCATGTATGATGTGCTGGAGTGCGCCAAGAACCGCATTGGCTGGAAGGGCGAGTTTGTCAGCGTGAATTGCAGTGCGGCCATTCAGCGCGGCATTGATGTAAAGGTCTACTACTCCTCTGACGACTTGAACTACAGCGATGAGGAAACCCTGACGCTCTACGATGCTGACGGCAACTTGAACCCCCACTGGCAGTTGCTGACCGATGATACGCCCGGCAAGGATGTCAAGGCCCTGGCATTTGATATGCGCTACCTCACCACTGGCGAACCGCTGGTGCTGGATACCCAGAGCATTCTGGGCTTTGAGGTGACCATGAAGGCACCTGATGAACTTCAGCCGGTGGAGTATGCGTACAATCAGCCCGCCTACTTCTGCAAGTATCAGGGCAAGGGCAGTGATACCATCTATGAGAAGCTGACGGTTGGCAATGTGACCTCGGTCAACCTGTGCGATCTGCAGGACATTGTCATCCGCAAGGTTTATGATGCGGATGACGGCAGCAAGAAA
>CAVBFK010000230.1:0-4703 GCA_963594395.1 Lachnospiraceae bacterium | reverse complement strand
GGATAAACACAATATAAGACGGCGGCTCTTCCAATGTTTTTAGTAAAGCATTGAAGGCATAAGGTGACAGCATATGTACTTCATCAATGATATACACTTTGTATTTTTCATTATGTGGCGGATATTTGACATTATCCAACAATAATGAATGCATATCTTCGACATGTGTATTACTGGCAGCATCAATTTCAGCAACATCGAGGCTTTCATCATTTAGTATTCTTTTGCAGCTTTCACATTTTCCGCACGGATTTCCATTGTCAGGATGTTCACAATTGACAGCACGTGCAACGATTTTAGCCATTGATGTCTTGCCTGTGCCGCGGCTGCCGCAGAACAGATAGGCATGGGCAATGCGTCCCGTTGCCACCTGATTGCGGAGGGTGGACACAATCGCCTCCTGACCCACCATTGCGTTAAAGTCTGTCGGTCTCCATTGACGATAAAGTGCCTGATATGCCATGACGTTCCGCCTTTCAACCAAAGGGAATTACTCGGCTGCTTCCTCCTGTGCAGGAGAAAAATCCAGCCAATCCATCAGTCCGCTAAGCTTTTTCTCGCCGACGCCGCGGACTGCCAGAAGATCTTCCGGATAATAGAAACTGCCGTGGGCTTCCCGCTCATCCAAAATAACCTGCGCCATGGTTTCGCCAATGCCCGGCAGTTCCTGCAGATCTTCCAAATCGGCAGTGTTCACCTGAACCGTGCCGCTCGTTTGCAAAGGGATCGCCGTGACCTCAGGAGCCGGCAAATTCTTGCTGACAAAGCTGTCAACCGTCTTTGTTTCCTTCGGCCAGGAGGTGATCACCAGTGTAAGAATCATCACAACGGCAAAGGTGATGCCGATGACGCCTTGATGCTTACGCACGGTCATCACCCTGCTCGTTCTTCTTGTCGTCCGCCAAATCGTCCTTCAGCATGCAGTTGGCACCGCACTCGTGGCAGTCTTGCTCCTGGGAACGGACGGTCAGGCATTCTTCCAAATGACGCATGCGCAGATAGAGTGCCTGCATCTTCTCCAGCATAGGATCGGGCAGATTGACCTGATCCAAATCGACTTCGTTCTTCTTGGGCGGCTGCTTTTTATGCACGATGCGTCCCGGGTTGCCCACCACGGTGCAGTTGGCGGGCACGTCCTTCAGGACAATGCTCCCGGCACCAATCTTGCAATTATCGCCGATGGTGATCGGTCCCAGCACCTTGGCGCCTGCACCGATGGTCACGCCGTTGCCAATGGTAGGATGACGCTTGCCGGTTTCCTTGCCTGTGCCGCCCAGCGTCACGCCCTGATAAAGGGTCACGTTATCGCCAATGATGGTCGTTTCACCGATGACCACGCCATCGCCATGGTCGATAAAGAAGCCCTCGCCAATCACGGCACCCGGGTGAATCTCAATCCCTGTGCGGTGACGGGAACGCTGGCTGATGATACGCGCCCACACAATATGTCCATGTTCATAAGCGCGGTGAGCACGGCGATGCGCACGAATCGCACGAAGGCCGGGGTAACACAACAGCACTTCCAGCTTGGACTTTGCCGCGGGATCTCTTGCCAGAATTGCTGCCATGTCGGCCTTCAATTGCTTAAACATCGCCGTACTCCTTCCGCATGTTCAGCGGATTATTCCTGCTCGTTTTCCTCCGCTGACGTTTCTTCGTTCATTGATTCCTCTTCGTTCTTTTCCCCATAGGGTACAAGCTTCTCCTGGGAATTCAACCGTTCCCCTTCTACGCTGTCGCGGACAGGCGTCCACTCCGTACCATGGAGCAGCCATGCCTTGGCCGTATCCTGCTGTTGCAGGTGCAGAATGTCCATAACCTGCTTCTTCACCTGAGGATCCAGCACGGGGAACATTAGCTCAATGCGGCGGTCAAGGTTTCTGGGCATCCAGTCGGCGCTGGAAAGATACGTCTCGCTTTCCCCATCGTTGTAGAAGTGGAAGATACGGGCGTGCTCCAGGAATCGACCCACAATAGAGCGTACGGTAATATTCTCCGAAACGCCGGGAATCCCTGCTTGCAGAGAGCAAATACCGCGAACGGTCAGGTCAATTTTCACGCCGGCCTGGCCTGCTTCGTACAGAGCCGCAATAATGTCGGGATCCAGCAGAGAATTCATCTTGGCTTCGATCAGCGCCTTCCGGCCGGCCTTGGCGTGGTCAATCTCGCGCTGAATCAGCCGCATCAGTTCAGGGCGCAATGCCTTGGGAGCGGCCACCAGGAAGTGCATGCCGGGGGTCTCACTGTAGCCGGTCACCATGTTGAAGAAGTTGCCGGCATCCTCACCGATTTCCTCGCGGGCAGTCAAAATGCCCATGTCGGTATACAGGCGGGCGGTCACGTCGTTATAGTTGCCGGTACCCAAATGGGTATAGCGGCGGATATGGCCTTCCTCGCGGCGAATCACCAGGGTAATCTTGCTGTGGGTCTTCAATCCGGGCAGGCCATACACCACATGACAGCGGCTTTTTCCAGCTCATGACCCCAATGGATATTGTTCTCCTCATCAAAGCGAGCCTTGACCTCCAGCAATACCGTAACCTGCTTGCCGCGCTCTGCTGCCTCGGCCAGTGCCGCCACAATGGGAGAATGGCCGGACACGCGGTACAGCGTCTGCTTAATAGCCAGCACCTGATCATCCCGCGCGGCATCCCGCACGAAACGAACAATGGGCTCGAAAGAGTCATAGGGATGGTAGAAGAACCGATCCCGCTTGCGGATTGCCTCGAAAATATCGCCGCTTTCCATTTCGGGATCAATGTGCGCCGTAAAGGACGGGAAACGCTCGTGATCAAAGCCTTCCATGCCGGACAGCTGCTTCATAAAGAAATCCAGATTTAGCGGGCCGTCAACCTTGAAGAGCTTTTCATCATCCACATCCAGGGCTTTCTTCAAAATATCCAGCAGGCGCTTATCCATATCCGGGTTGCACTCCAGACGAACCACAGCACCCCACTTGCGCTTCTTCAGGCTCTTCTTAATCTCCTGCAGAAGGTCTGCCGCCTCATCCTCATCATAGGTCAGGTCAGCATTGCGGGTAATGCGGTACGGATGGCAAACCAGCACCTGCCGTCCCGGGAACAGGCGATGAATATTCATGCTGATGACCTGCTCCAGCAGGAGGAAGGTCTTCTCGCCGGACTGGGTCGGCAGGAACACCACACGAGGCAGAACATTGGGCACCTGCACGGTCGCAAAGTCGTTCTTCTTCTCATTCTTGCCCGCCAAAAGGACGGCCAGGTTCAGCGACTTGGACAGCAGGAGCGGAAAATGGTGGCTGGCATCCACAGCCATGGGGGTCAGCACGGGATAGACCTCGCGGCTGAAATAATCCTCCAGGTACAGTGCCTGCTCGCGGGTCAGGCTTTCCGGGCGAGCCATCCGCACACCGCACCGTGCCAGCGCAGGAATCAGGTATTCATTCATAATCTCATACTGGCGCTTCACCTGGGTGCGGATGCGAGCCGTCAATGCATGCAGCTGTTCCTGGGGCTTCATGCCTGCTGGATCCTTACCCTTGGCGCCGGACAGCACCAAATCACGCAGAGAACCTACGCGGATCATAAAAAATTCATCCAGGTTGGATGAGACAATGGAAAGGAACTTCATCTGTTCAAATACAGGATTATCAGGATTGCAAGCCTCCATCAGAACACGCTCGTTGAATTCCAGCCAGCTGAGTTCGCGGTTTGTATAGTGCTCCATGTCAATGGCTCCTTTCAAGATCAGCGAAGGTTTCGCACACAAAATTATACCAAATCACCTGGCTAAAATCAACGTTACGGAGGCGCTCTGCAGGCTCTTTCGAAGGATTTTACAATGCAGTTTCTATCCATTCACTCTTGCTTGTTCCCTTGACAATTTGTCTCATTTGTTGGATACTGATAATGTACCGTATTTATGCGTTTCATCGCATACAAGGTGCGAAACGGAGGGAAGCTTATGAGCAGTTTTCGGGCCGCAACGAATGACGATGCAGGTTTGATCAGCCATATCTTCGCCACCAGCTGGCGCCACGCATATAAAGGATTAATTTCCCAGGACTACCTTGACCGTCTGCCGGACGATTATTGGATTCCTTCTCTGCCCGCATGGCTGTGCAACAATGAACTGAACGGCCTCATGGTGTATGACGGCAAACAGCCCGCCGGATGCTGTATCTACGGTCGTGGACGGGAAGCAGACCACAGCGACTGGGGCGAAATTGTCTCTCTTTACCTTTTGCCGGATTGCATGCGCAAGGGACTTGGCGGTGAACTGCTGGAGGAATGTCTGAGCATCATGCGGAAAGACGGATATCACCGCTTTTATCTCTGGGCCATTGAGGGCAGCAAAGCCACGGAAAGCTTCTATGCCAAGCATGATTTCCACCCTACGACGGACTTCATTGATTACTCCATCGGCGGTGAAAGCGTCCGTGACCGGCGTTATGTGCATGTGGAAGATGCTCGAAAGAATCGATAATATCCCACTTTGGAAAGGATGATATCATGCTGGATCAAAACATTGCACGGGAGGTTTTGGCCGAAGCCGTGCATACAGGCGGCGACTTCGCGGAAATCTTCCTGGAAGACCGCGTGAACCACGGCCTGTCCATGCGTTCCGGTGAATTGGACGAGGTTACCAGCCAGCGTCTGCACGGCGCAGGTGTCCGCGTTTTCAACGGGACGAAGGCCATTTACGTTTACACCAATGATACCAGC
>CAVBFK010000229.1:0-9898 GCA_963594395.1 Lachnospiraceae bacterium | reverse complement strand
AAGTACAACAAGGCATTGCAATTCCTGATGGGAGAATGAAAAGGAGAGGAACGATGGCAGATCGTATGTTGACTGAACGGGAATGCCTGATGATTCAGCAGATGGCACTGGGCATGGTGGGTCAGAATTAAATCGATGAGATTTGCGCGGAAGATCCTGTCATTGCAAGAGCATACAAGCGGGAAAAGGCTGACATTGAAGCCTATCGCAAGCTGGTTGGCGAAGAAAAGTTTCATCAGACCGAGTTTACCATCAGTTATTCCTATGACGATGATGATTAACGAAAGGAAGAAAATGCACCATGATGACGATGAAGAGGTTCCGCGAGGCCGTGAAGAAGACCATCAAGGCTGATTATGCGCAGGATGCCACCGATGCACAGATCGAAGAAGCCATGGAAGCTAACGAGGATGTGCTGGAAGGGTGCTATGAAGATGCGCAGGATTCGGATGATATCGAAGCGGCCATTGACGAAGCCGCGAACAATATCGCCATGTGCGATTTGTGATGCATTGTCGATGATAAGGTGAGCTATATGGTCAGAATGCCGGAAAATTTACGGGAAGAAGGTGAAGCGATGATACTTGAACAATACGATAGGGTTCTCCTGAAAGAGGGAGGGTTCGCATCATGTCAGAACTGATGGAGAAGTTTTGAAATTGGCTGGATGGCTCAGCCCCTGCAACAGAAAATAGCGGGTTTGTTCTTTCGCCCAGATGCACCACCCAAGGCAGTAGAAGCCTATGAAGAGTATTGCTGTATCGATGAAGAGGCAAAGGAGCATGGCATCTTCATCGACTAACCTACCGGGCTGTTGTGAATCTGCAACAGCCCTTTTCCACGTGTTTCCCCAGAACGCGGCCCAGTGCCCGTTCCTTTTTGTACCCATTTTAGGAGGTGACGCGTATGCCAGGCGGCGGCATTCTGCACGCGTCCAGCAAAAACAACTGGCTGAATGGTCCATCAGGCAAAAACAACACAAGGCAACTAAGTTCATACAGAGCGTGAAGGCAATGAAAAGCTAGAGACAAAAAGAAAAACCTTGAAGTTTAACACTTCAAGGTTTATTGGTGAGCCCGGCGGGATTCGAACCCACGACCTTTTGATTCGTAGTCAAACACTCTATCCAGCTGAGCTACGAGCCCACACTTGCCGCTTGAGAACTTTCGTTCATCACTGACAGCTCCATTAGTATACACGATGATTGAACTTTTGTCAACACTTTTTTGAAAGTTTTTTCGAATTTTTTTCAAACTTTTTTTGCGAGTCACACCTTTTCATTCCTCGCACACGTAGTTTTTCGGGTACACCCCCAGCAGCCGCAGCTCTTCCGTTACCGGGCGTGCGGCGTCCATGGCGGCCTTCAGGTGGTCAGGATCCATGGGACCCTCAAAGTCTGCGGAAAAGAAATAGGCGAAGGTGGTGTCCGGCAGGGGACGGCTTTCGATGCGGGACATGTTCAGCCCGCTGGCGGCAAAGGAGGAAAGCACCCGCATCAGGGAGCCGACCTCGTTCTTCACCGTAAAGACAACGGTAGCCTTGCCGGGGGTAGCCAGCGGCTTGGCATCGCGGCTGAGGACAAAGAAGCGGGTGGTATTGTGTGCACTGGTTTGAATGTCGCGGCAGAGAATCTCCAGCCCGTAGGTTCGGGCGGCTTCTTCGCTGGCGATGGCGGCGCAGGAAGGGTCACCTTTGGCGGCAACCTCTTGGGCACTAATGGCCGTGTTGGCGGAGGGGACTAACTGCACGCCTTTCATGGTGGCAAGGAAGGCATCGCACTGGGCGATGGCCTGGGGATGGGAGGAAATCTGCTTCACGTCTGCCGGCTTGGCACCGGGCACGCCCAGCAACTGATGGCGGACAGCCTTCGTTCGCTCGGCCACAATGTGCAAGGGGAGCTTCTCCAACAGGGCATAGGTGGGCAGTACAATGCCTGCAAAGGAATTTTCCACCGGCAGTAAGGCATAATCTGCCTGGGAAGCAATCACCGCCTGAGCGGCCTCGGGAAAGGTGGGAAAGCCGCGATATTCCCCTTGGGGAAAAGCTTCCTGGGCGGCGGCACAGGAGAAACTTCCAGGCACGCCGGGGTAGGCGATTATCGGACGCATGCGGCACGCTCCTTCCACATTTCCATCAGACCGATGGCCGTCATGGCCTCCACTACAGGAACGGCACGGGGGAGAATGCAGGGATCGTGTCTGCCCTTAATGGCAAGCCGGGCGTTCTCACCGTCGTGCAGGGAGACGGTTTCCTGCTCCTTGGCAATAGAGGGGGTGGCACGGATACAGCAGCGGAAGATCAAAGGCATTCCATCTGTGATGCCGCCTAAGATACCGCCGCAGTGATCACTCTCGGTAACGACCTGGCCGTCCTTCATGCGGAAGGCGTCATTGGCCTGACTGCCGCGCAGGGAAGCAAAACCAAAGCCTTCACCGAAGGAAACACCCTTCACGGCGGGGATGGAGAACATCAGGTGAGACAGAACGCTCTCTGCACTGTCAAAGAAGGGCGCGCCAAGTCCTGCGGGCAGACCGGTGGCCATGCATTCGATGACGCCGCCCACGGAGTCGCCTTCACCTTTGGCGGCGAGGACGGCTTCGTGCATGGCTTCATCCAGACCGTCAGTCAGCACGGGAAGCGTCATAGAACGGAGCTTGGTGTAATCTGCCTTCGGATTTTCCAGAAAGCTGATATCGTGCACATGTTCCAGCTGCTGAATATGGGAAACAATCTCCACACCCTGCGCTTGCAGATACTGCCTGCACAGGGCACCTGCCAGTACAATGGGCGCTGTCAGACGTCCGCTGAAGTGCCCGCCACCGCGCCAATCCTCAAAGCCGAAATATCGCACGTGACCCGTGTAGTCAGCGTGACCGGGGCGCACCAAATCTACCCCTGTGCCATAATCGGCAGAGTGGGTGTTGGTGTTGCGGATGACGGCACAGATCGGCTGGCCGGTGGTGCGGCCGTTCATCACGCCGCTGAGAAATTCTGGCTGATCCGCTTCCCGGCGGGGGGTGGCCATGTCGCTCTGACCCGGGGCACGTCGCGCCATTTCATGGAGCAACGCCTCCGTGTCGATGGTCATGCCGGCAGGAAAACCGTCCATGGTGATGCCGATGGCCTCCCCATGGGATTGCCCGAAAAGCGACAGGTGAAGATGTTGACCGAAACAGCTGCTCACGCCATTTTTCCTCCCAAGGCCTGAATTTCGTTCAAAAAATTCGGCCAGGATTTGCTGAGAGATTCAACGCCCGAAACTGTGACGGGCTTTTGGCACTGCAGGGCGGCGATGACCGTGAGCATTACCATGCGGTGATCATTGCGGGTATCCACGGTGACACCGCCGGTCAGCTGATCCATGCCGGTCAGCACAAGAGCGTCACCCTCGACGCGGGCGTTGCCGCCGAGCTGACGGAGAATTTCGGCCGTGGCCTGCAGCCGGTCGCACTCCTTCAAGCGCAGTCGTCCGCAGCCCTTCAGGCGGCTCTCACCGGGCACCAGCTGGCACGTCAGCGCCAGCATGGGAGCAATGTCAGGACAGTTATTCATTTCCAATACGGCACCGTGCTGAGCAGGCTTCACCACACGGACACAGCCGTCTTTTTCTTCAATTTCTGCACCAAGTGCGCGGAGATGATTCAGCACCGAACGGTCTCCCTGAATGCTGTCGGCAGACAGGCCGTCTACCGCCACATCCTGCCCCAGGGCAGCGGCGCACAGAAGCACAGCCGCCTGAGAGTAATCACCCGTCAAAGTGCCGTCTTCTGCGCGGTATTGCTGCTTGCCGGGAATGGTCCAGGTATAGGGAGCCGTCTCCGTGAAGCGAATGCCGCTGTCCTTCAAGGCGCGGAGCGTCATATGGATGTAGCCCACGGACTCCACGGGCGGCTGTACCGTCAGGGTAGATTCGCCATCCAGCAGGGGAAGGGCGAACAGCAGACCGGACACGAACTGGCTGGACACGTTGCCGGGCAGAACATAAGCACCGGCCTGCAGATGACCGGTCACATGGAGCTCTGCCGCACCGTCGGCGCCGATGCCCATTCGCCAGCCCGTTCCCTGGGGAACGAACAAATCACGGTAGACGTCCATGGGGCGCTGACCCAGCCGGCCGTGCATGCGGAAAATGCCGCCGCCGCACTTTGCCATGGCAATGGGCACAAAAAAACGCAGCGTTGAGCCGCTTTCACCGCAATCCATTACGGGGCAGATGCGCTTTGTATCGGCAATCCCTTCAACGGCCAGCGTATCGCCCTCTAGGGAAAAAGAGGCGCCCAATGCCTTGAGGCAGGCACGGGTTGCCACCATATCTTCTGACTCCATAAAGCCACGCAGGGACGTCTTCCCATAGGCAAGGCCGGCGCAGATCATCCGCCGATGCGCCTCAGACTTAGAGGCCGGCGCATGAACAATGCCGTGCAGTTCAGAGGGGGTAATCGTCATATCCATCGTTTCTTTCCGCCTTCCGGTAAAATTTATGATGAAACAGCGAGGCCGCATTGCCTGAAATATTTAAAGGGATCGGGCGTCATTGCCTTCAGACTGTCAATAAACCAGGGTAGCGTTGGAGGGCTTGTAAGCCCTTCAACTTTAGGTCGACTTTCAGCAAGCCCCTTCGGGGCGTTTAATCGGGGCGAAGCCCCTGTGCGGTGAAAGTCGCAGCAATCCGTAGGATTGCCTCCTTACACGAACGAACGGCCGGGAGAATGGCTTGTCGTTCGAACAGTGAGAGAGTGCCAATCTCGACAAAGCGGATCTGCTACTTTGTCGATGCCCTGCAGGCGCCATTGCCTTCGCTTTTTATGCCACCGGTATCATATCATAGCCCGGGGGTGTTGTCACGTTCTCCTTTTGTTCTTTTTCCGTACAGAACAGTTTTTGCCTTTACGCATTCTTCTTAATTTGTTACAATGAAGTCATTCATTCAAAGGAGGTTTTATGCATGTCATCATTCAATGTCAACAGCGGTTTTCTTTACGGCGTGACGGCTGTGATCATCCTGTTCATCATTGCACAGTCCGTGTTCTTCCTGGTGCGGGCCATGCGCCGCGCAAAGCAGTTGGGCATCAGCGGAAACACCGTCCGCTCCACCATCTTCTCCAGCGCGATTTTCACGGTGGCGCCGGCCATTGCCATCCTCATGGGTGTGATTACCCTGTCCAAAATGCTGGGCCTGCCCTGGCCTTGGCTGCGGCTGAGCATCCTGGGTGCCCTGACCTATGAGCTACCCGCGGCAACCACCACGGCGGCGGCCATGGGCGTCAGCACGTCGACCACCATTACCGATCCTACGGCCTTTACGGCCATTGCCTGGGTGATGACCCTGGGCATTATCCCCGGCATCTTCCTGGTGCTTTTCGGCCTGAAGAAGCTGGAAGGCGGCGTCCATGCCATTACGGGCAAGGATGAAAAGTGGGGCAAGCTGTTCATGGACAGCATCTTCCTGGGCATGATTTCCGCATTCCTGGGTCTGATCTTCGCCGATGTGCGGGAAGGCCTGCCTGGATTTGTTCCGCTGGTGGTGGCACTCATTTCCGCTCTGCTGATGGTGCTGTGCGGCGTGATCATCAAGGTATGCAAGGCCAAGTGGCTGGAGCAGTACGCCCTGCCCCTGTGCATGCTGGGCGCCATGGCGGCGTCCATTCCTGTAACGGCATTGATGAAGTGAGAGGAGGGCATCCATCATGAGAAGCTACAAGGATTCGGTTCACTTTTACGGACGCATCTGGGTGGCTACGGCCATCTTTCTGATGATTATGGCTCCGGTGGCCATCTGCGTGTACTACGACGCGTGGCCGAACATCAAGTATGTGTTGACGGGACTTCTGGGTGTGGCGCCCATCTTCTGGACCACCGGCATCATTGAAGTGCTGACCTACTCGCCCATGCTGGGCACGGGCGGCACCTATCTGGGATTCATCACGGGCAACCTGTCCAACCTGAAGGTGCCCTGCGCCTTGAATGCTCTGCAGGCCGCCAAGGTGGAGGCTTCCAGCGAGGAAGGCGAAGTCATTTCCACCATCGCCATTGCCACCTCTGCCATTGTGACCACGCTGGTCATCGCTCTGGGCGTGATGCTCCTGGGCTACCTCCAGCCGGTGCTGGAGTCGGAAACCCTGGCACCTGCCTTTGACAATATCCTGCCGGCACTGTTTGGTGCCCTGGCCGTGGTGTATGTCAGCAAGAACTGGAAGGTGGCCATTACGCCCTTGGTGTTTATGGTGGTGCTGTTTCTGGCGGTGCCGTCCCTGTCCAGCGCGGTTGGCGTGCTGGTGCCTGTGGGCGCACTGATTGCCATCGGTGCCAGCCGCATCATGTACAAGAAAGGGCTTCTCTAAGAAAACATCGATAAGAAGCTCATAGAAAGGAAGTTGCTCCATGATTGGTTGGATCATTCTTGCCCTGGTCGTGGCGTTTGTCGCCGTGGTACTGGCGCGTACGCTGGCTTTCAAGCCGAAGGCAGAAGAGCCGGCGGCTGTGTCGGAAGAAAAGGTGGATGAAGCGAAGGTTGTTAGCAATATGCAGGCACTCATCCGCTGCCGCACCGTTTCCTATATTGATAAGACCAAGGAAGACAACGCGGAATTTGAGAAGCTGGAAAAGCTCCTGCCCACGCTGTTCCCGCATGTGCATGAAATGTGCGAATTTGTGAAGCCCGGCCCCCGCAGTTTGCTGTTCCACTGGAAAGGCAAGTCTGATGCCAAGCCCGGCGTACTGATGGCGCACTACGATGTGGTGCCTGTGGATCAAGCCGGTTGGTCCCGTCCTGCTTTTGATGCCATTCTGGAAGACGGTGTGCTCTGGGGTCGCGGAACGCTGGATACCAAGGGCACGTTCCACGGCGTGCTGGAAGCCGCAGACAATCTGATTGCCCAGGGCTTTGTGCCTGCCAACGATCTGTATCTGGCCTTTGCAGGCGATGAGGAGATTGCCGGCACGGGCGCGCCGACGATTGTGAAGTGGTTCCAGGAGCATCACATTGAGCCTGCCTTTGTGCTGGATGAGGGCGGCGCCGTGGTGCAGAATGTATTCCCCGGCGTATCTCAGAGCTGTGCTGTGGTGGGCACGGGCGAGAAGGGACAGATGAACGTACGCTTCTCGGTATCTGCCAACGGCGGTCACGCCTCTACGCCCCCTGCTCACACGCCCGTGGGTGTGCTGGCGCAGGCGGTTACCCGGGTGGAAAATCATCCCTTCCCCTTCTATTTGACAGCGCCTGCAGCGGGGATGTTTGACACCCTGGGACGGCGGAGCACCTTTGTTTATCGCATGATCTTTGCCAACCTGTGGTGCTTCAAGCCGGTGCTGAACATGCTGTGCAAGAAGAGCGGTGGTGAATTGAACGCCCTGGTACGTACCACGGTAGCCTTTACGCAGATGGAGGGCAGTGCGGCCAACAATGTGCTTCCTTCGGATGCCTGGGTAGGTGCGAACCTGCGCCTGAACGGCAGTGAGACCATGGACAGCGCGTTAGCGTACCTTCGCAAGACCATCAACGATGACCGGGTGAAGATTGAAACGGTCTACGGTGCCAATCCTTCCCGCGAATCCCGCACGGATGACGAACCCTTTGCACGATTGAGCAAGGCCATCCGCGGCACGTGGACGGATGCTATTGTGTCGCCGTATCTGATGATTGCCTGCTCGGACTCCCGCCACTACGGCGTGCTGAGCGATCATGTTTTCCGCTTCTCTGCCATGGCGCTGACCAAGGAAGAACGCGGCCTGATTCACGCCAATGACGAGCGTGTCCCTGTGGAGACCCTGGTGAAAACCGTCGCTTTCTATCAGCGCCTGATCAAGATGTGCTGAGGACGGGGGAAGATATTTTGCGAGGGAGAAGAAACCGCTTTGAAAAGCGTTTTCTCCTCCCTCGCGCTCCCTTCTCTTCCCGAAACTTTCGGGGTGGGAAAGAGGACGCACATAATACACATGCTGTGCAATGCAAGAAAAAGGAATGCCGCTTCGCGTGGGCATTCCTTTTGGGCGTGCGTGCTTTATTCTTTTGCGCAGTTTTGAACGATGGTCATCATGTCATCCCAGTGCTCTTCCATCCGCTGGACGAGGGCGAACTGGGCACGGGCGCGGTCCAGGTTATGACCTTCGCGATGAATGTGGAAATACTTATCACCATTCAGGTGGTCAGCCAGGAAACGCAGACCGTTTTCCAGGGTCATGAGCTTGGCACCCATGGGCAGAAGCTCGATTTCCTTCGGCGTCAGGGAAGTGCGCATTTCCTTCAGGTAGCCGCGGGTAAAGGCCTCAAACATGGGCAGGGAAAGCTGCACACGGGTCAGATCCTGTTCGTCTTCTGCGGCCATGTTGGCGCCGGTGCGGATCGAATCGCCGAAATCGTAGGCGGCCAGACCGGGCATGACGGTATCCAGGTCAATGACGCAAATGCCGCGGCCGGTTTCTGCATCCAGCAGAACATTGTTGAGCTTGGTGTCATTGTGGGTTACGCGGAGGGGGATTTCCTTGCGATTCAAGGCATCCAGCAGAGTGCTGGTTTCTTCGCGATGCTCACGGCAGAAGGCAATCTCCGCCTGCACGTCCTTCGCACGGCCGACAGCATCCTGCTCAATGGCGTCCAGCAACTGCTGGTAGCGGGCGGGGGTGTCGTGGAAGTGGGGAATGACCTCGTGGAGCTTCTGGGCGGGAAAGTCCTGCAACTGGCGCTGGAAATGACCGAAAGCCTCGCCGGACAGGGCAAATAGCTCCGGCGTGTCAGGCAGATCATAAGAAATGGTGCGTTCAATGAAAGGGTACATCCGCCAGTAGCGACCATCGGCATCAATCACGAAGGTCTTGCCATCGTGGGTCTTAATGAGCGACAGGGTTTCACGGGCAGGGTCGCCGCCTTCGGCAAGGATTTTCTCCCTCAGATACTCGGTAACCAGCTCGATATTCTCCATCACCTGCTCAGGCTTGGGGAAAACATAGCTGTTCACCATCTGCAGGATAAACCGTCCGCCGGGGGTGGTTACGCTGTAGGTGGAGTTGATGTGACCATTGCCGTAAGGAGTGGCTGTCCGCGCCCCTGCGGGCAGGTCGAATTGGTCAATGATGGCCTCAATATTCTGCATGAGATGCATCTTCCTTATCTTGTATTACGGTGTGCTCCTGAAAGCGGGAGAGCGAAAACATAAAATTCACCTAAGCAGCGAGCACTGCCTAGGTGAATATTTTAACCCTTTACACCGCCGCTCGTCAACCCTTCGGCCAGGTGTTTCTCGATGCACATGAACAGAATGATGACGGGGATGGTGGCCAGCAGTGCCGAGGCGAACAGGTACTGCCACTCGATCATGTTGAAGGAACTGAACTGGGTAATGCCCACCGTGATAGGCTTGTTGGTGGGGGTGGAGATCAGCACGGTAGAAATCGTGTACTCATTCCAGGAGTTGATGAACACGAAGATCAGCGTGGTGACGATGCCCGGCGCGGCCATGGGCAGAAGAATGCGCAACATGGCAGACACGGTAGAACAGCCGTCGATGCAGGCCGCCTGCTCCATTTCGGGGGAGATGGACACGAAGGTACCGCGCAGCAGCCAGATGGCAAAGGCCTGGTTAAAGGCGGCGTTGATGAGCATCAGACCGATGATGGAGTCATTCAGGTGCAGGGTGTTCATCAGCTGAGAAATGCCGACCAGAAGCACCACGGGGGAGAACATCTGGCTCATGATGACGAAGCCCAGGAACAGGTTGCGTCCCTTAAAGCGCATACGAGCCATGGCATACGCTGCCGGAATGCCGCAAACCATGGCAATGGCGGTGGCGCCGGTGGCCAGCAGTACGGAGTTCAGCAGGTAGCGCAGCACGCCGCGGTCGCAGATGTCCTTCAGGTTGCTCCACACCCATTCGGTGGGCAGCATGTGCAGGAAGTACATGTC
>CAVBFK010000228.1:0-4986 GCA_963594395.1 Lachnospiraceae bacterium | reverse complement strand
GGGCA
The DNA here is from genome assembly GCA_963594395.1 of Lachnospiraceae bacterium. GTDB lineage: Bacteria > Bacillota > Clostridia > Christensenellales > Aristaeellaceae > CAKUFA01. The sequence goes on along the minus strand of CAVBFK010000228.1, from coordinate 4,981 downwards.
GTGTTCCCACGGTCTATTGCCAGATGCACAAAACGCAAAACGTGTGCGCTGACAGCGGTGAAATCGCCAGCGAGTATTGCCCCAACGTCATTTCCAAGAGCGTCATCGTCATTCCCAGCGGACACCCGCTGTATGACCTCATCGGTACGGAATATGATGACGTGCTGGAAGAATATCTGGGCGCCTGGGCAACCGTGAAGTTTGACTCCAACGGCAATGTGATCAGCGGCGGCCAGGTGTGCACCTATCACACCAGTTCCAGCTCCAGCAGCGGAACAGACTACGTGACGGAGAATACACTGATTCCCGATGCACGGACTTTGTTGCAGCAGGCCTATACCCAGCTGAACAGCATGGACTCCTCCGCATCGAATTACACCTCGCTGTCCCTTGCTATCAGCAATATGGAGAGCGTCCTGAGCAGCAGCTCCCCCAGCCAGAGTGATGTGATGGCGGCCATGAGCCAATTGACCAGAGCCATGGCGGGACTGGACTAATGCAGAAGGGTGAAGAAACGCAGGCGTCGGCCGTTGTGTCGGCCCTGCAATCTCTCCGCGTGCCGATTCAGCAGGGAGAGTACGACCTGCATCACCTGGTGATGAATGCGCTGGAAGAAGCAGGCATCGCCTGCCGGCATGAGGTTTCCCTGGCACCCAGGTGCAGGATTGATCTCATGTGCGGCCATGTGGGCATTGAAATGAAGCGCGGCAAGCCTGTGCGGAGCAGTTTAATCCGCCAGGTCACCCGCTACGCCCAGTGTGATGACATTGCGGCGGTGGTGGTGGTGGCAGAGCGAAGCGTCGATCTGCCCCGCACCCTTGCCGGGAAACCGATTTATCTTGTGTGCCTCAATCGACTGTGGGGCATTGCATTGTGAAGCATGGGGGAAAAGGAAGCATGATCGATGATTCGATCCGCCCGGAGGACGAGGAGTGGGACGAAGACCTTCTGCCGCCCTATCTGCGTCCTGCGGAGCCGGCAGGTCCGACCCTTGGTACCCTGAGCTATAACCGCCGTAGCAAGTGCTGGGTGGTTAAGGGCGATCCTGCCGTCACGGAGATGTGCAAGCGCCTGTTCCCGGGCTCTGCAGGCTCTAAGCGGGGCGAGGCACGATTTACGGCACATCGGCGGGTCATCGGCGACTTGTGCTGGCTGATGATGCGCTATCCGCTGGAAGTCAAACTCAGCGATCTTCCCCTGTGGGATAAGGCCGTTGCGGAAGCAAGGCAGTACGCCATCCGTCAGGCACGGGCGGCAAGAATGCCGTCCAAGGTCAATCCGCCGGAGGGAAGCTTTGAAGGCGAATTGATGGATTTCCAGCAAGAGGGATTGAGCTTCCTGATTCAGCACGATCGCTGCCTGCTGGCCGATGAAATGGGCTTGGGCAAAACCGTGCAGGCGCTGGCGTGCATTGCTTCAGAACGGGCACTGCCGGTGCTGGTGATTCCGCCGGCACATCTGACACGGAACTGGCAGGAGGAAGCCAACCGTTTCCTGCGGGTGGAGGGACGCGTTCCGCGCATCCATGTGATTCACGGCCTGAAACCTTACGATCTGCCTGAAGCGGATGTGTACATCATGCATTACCTGCTTTTGCGGGGATGGAAGGGCGTACTGAAAGATCTGCCCGTACGTGCGGTGATCTTTGACGAAATCCAGGAACTGCGCCACGCGGGTACGGAAAAATACTCTGCCGCCAGCATTCTGTCCGAGCAGTGCAGTCGGGTCATTGGCCTGTCCGGCACACCGATCTACAATAAGGGCGGCGAGATCTGGAACATTATCAACATTCTTGATTTTCACTTTCTGGGCGATTGGGAAAGCTTCTCCCGGGAATGGTGCTATGGCTACGGCAGTGCGGTGGTGATCAAGCCGGACGTGCTGGGCGCCTACCTGAAGCGGGAAGGGCTGATGCTCCGCCGCACCAAGCAAGAAGTGTTGAAAGAATTGCCGCCGAAGCGCCGCCTGGTACAGGAGCTGGACTGGAATGATAAGCTCTACGCCCAGATGATGGCTCCCGTTCAGCCTATGCTGCAGAAGTGGCGGACGGATGCAGAGCTGACGCCGTCTCAGCGGGCTCTGCTGGAAGAAAGCATTTCTCAGCAGGCGCGCCAGGCCACCGGACTTGCAAAGGCTCCCTACGTGTGCCAGTTCGTGCGGATGCTGTTGGATGGTGGCGAGAAGGTGCTTTTGTTTGCCCATCATCATGCGGTGATGGATGCTTATAAGCAGGAGCTGAAAAGCTTTTCGCCGGGATTTATCACGGGACGTGAAACGCCTTCTGCCAAAACGACGGCGGTGGAACGCTTCATGACAGGCAAGACGGATCTGCTGTGCATTTCTCTGCGAGCCGCCAGCGGATTGAACTTGCAGCGTGCTACCTGTGTGGTCTTTGGCGAACTGGATTGGAGCCCTGCCGTGCATTCCCAGGCAGAAGACCGCGCCCACCGCATCGGCCAAGAGGATTCTCTGCTGTGCTATTATCTGGTGAGCCCTCAGGGCAGTGACGCGGAAATGCAGGAGGCATTGGGTCTCAAGGTCAGCCAGTTTGTGGGACTAATGGGTGATCGTCCGGTATCCCAGGAGGAAGCCATGGAGGCGGCAGGACAGGCACGCATGCATGTGGAAAAGCTGGTGCGCCGTCTGGCGGATACTGACGAGTAAAACAAGCAAGGAGAGAAAGCAATGCTCAGAATCGGCTGTCATTTATCGGCCTCGAAGGGCTATTTGCATATGGGCAAGGAAGCCATATCCCTGGGTGCAAACACCTTCCAGTTTTTCACGCGGAATCCCCGGGGCGGAAGCGCCAAGCCTTTGGATGAGAAAGATGTTGCATCTTACCGCGCCTATGCATCTGAGCACGGCATTGTGCAGATTCTTGCCCATGCGCCTTATACGCTGAACGGATGCTCGGCGGATGCAGGCATTCGGGACTTTGCAAAGCGTACCATGGTGGATGATCTTCAGCGCATGGAGAGCCTTCCGGGCAACCTGTACAATTTCCATCCGGGCAGCCATGTGGGACAGGGCGTTGAAGCAGGCATTGAAGAAATTGCCGAGATGCTGAATGCTATCCTGTGGGAAGACATGCACACCACAGTTTTGTTGGAAACTATGGCCGGCAAGGGCAGCGAGGTTGGTAGCCACTTTGAGGAACTGCGAGAAATCATGGATCGTGTCACTTTGAAGGACAAACTGGGCGTCTGCATGGATACCTGCCACGTGGCAGATGCGGGATATGACATCGTTCATGACCTGGATGGTGTGCTGACGCAGTTTGACAAGGTGATTGGCCTGGACAAAATTCACGCCGTGCACATCAACGACAGCAAGAATCCCCTTGGCTCCCATAAGGATCGGCATGAGCAGATTGGTTTGGGCACCATCGGCACGGAGGCAATTCTGCGGGTCATGGAGCATCCGGCACTGCGGGAGAAACTTTTCGCCCTGGAAACGCCCAATGATTTGGACGGCTATGCACGGGAAATCGCAATGCTGAAGGAGAAATGGTCATGATCCGTGTATCGGCAGGGGTGGTTCGGCGCGCAGACGGAAAGATCCTTATCTGCAAGCGCGGGGAAGGACGAAAGAACGCTCACCTGTGGGAATTCCCCGGCGGCAAGCAGGAAAGCGGCGAAACCCCGGCGGAATGCCTGAAACGCGAACTGCAGGAAGAGCTCCTTTTGCCGGTGCAAACAGGGCGCATCCTTTGCACGGAAGAGAAGCAGGGCATCCTTTTCGATTTCGTTTACGCCGAAACGGCAGAGGAACCGACCCTGACAGAGCATGAAGCCATGGCGTGGGTCACCCCGCGGGAAATGCTCCGCTACACTTTCTGCCCGGCAGACACGGATGTGGCTATGCGCATGGCGCTGAATGATCCGCCGCTGAAAAATTTCCTTTGGGACTTCGATGGTACGCTCATGAACACCTATCCGGCCATGGTGCAGGCGGTGATTCGGGCGGCAGAAAAGCAAGGCATGCACCCTTCGGCCGAGAATGTGACGCGCCTGATGATGCACGATCTCCGGCATTGCGTGCATACCCTTGTTGTGGAAAACGGCGGGGATGAAGAACAGCTCTATGCGGATTACCGCCGGGAAGAGGCGGGCATTCCGCCGGAAGACATCGACGTGATGCCCCATATGGCAGAAGCTTTGCAGACGCTGAAGGAGCGCGGCGGGCGCCATTTCCTGGTGACCCATCGGGGCGAGGATGCCTGGCGGTACCTAGAATATCAGGAATTGCGGGCGCTGTTTGACGGCGGTGTTACGCGGGATGATCATCTGCCGCGGAAGCCTGCACCGGACATGATTCTGCACGTGATGCGCACGTTCGGCCTATGTCCTGAGGAAACCATTATGATCGGCGACCGTCCGCTGGATACAGAGGCCGGCCGCAGGGCAGGCATTTTGTCCTGCATGCTGGATACCTCAGGCCGCTTTGCGGAGGATCCGGCAGAATTGTATGCGAAGGATGCAGAGAATATGATGGGGCTGCTGTGTGCAGAACCGTTGATCCTTTGAAAATTGCAACTTTTACATTTATGACGGTAGGGAGACTCGCTTTTGGCGGGAAAACCTTGTATAATAAAGTGTCCCATTTTGACGATTCATCGGGACACGGAAAAACAACGATCAATGCGGAGGTACGTATGCGGAAGCTCCTGGCGGTATTGCTGTGCTTAACCTTTTTGCCTGTGGTGGCATTGGCAGACACCACCCTTTCCATCGAATCCCCGGAGGAAACGGTACGCCCTGGCAAGGCAATTTTGCTGCATTTTGAGGTGCCGGCAAGCGGAACCATCAACCTGTATGTGCAGGATGAAAACGGGGAAAACGTTTCTGTGGTGGTAGAAGACCATCAGGTTGAGACGGGCGCCAACGCGGTGTACTGGAACGGTACCTGGCAGGGCGTTCCTGCCCCAGAAGGGGAATATAAGCTGGTGTTGGTCATGGGGGACGGTACGGCCGAAACGCCT
>CAVBFK010000227.1:0-6388 GCA_963594395.1 Lachnospiraceae bacterium | reverse complement strand
TCTCTGCGCTCCTTTTTTATTGCGCCGCTTCTTCCTCAGCGTGCCACACCTCCACAACCTTGCCGATGAGAATGTATCTCGCATTCTCAAACACGTAGGCGCAGGTGGAGAGGGTGACCAGGCGATCCGTGTTCAGCACAGGAGTGGCAGAAGTGAAGTCTGACTTTCGTCTGGCGTTCTTCACAAAGGCGGCCATATCTTCTTCATCGCTGATGGCAATATCATAGCAGGAATCATCCGGGGTGGTGGTGTACCCGGCGAAGAACTCCAGCAGGAAGATTTCCTTCTCTGTCATTACCAGCGCCATGGGATGGCTCTCGAAATAGGCCTGCTTCACGTAATGGGTCAGCATGCCAAACATACTGCCGTTCCGCATGTGATGGCCGTAAATCAGCGTGTTGGGATCCTGAAAGTCTGCAAGGTTGCGATAGTCCATGAACAGCGTACCGGAAGAGTTATCCGTGCCGTTGAAGAGGTGGGACAGATAATACTTGTTGTCGGTACCATGCACCACGGGATAATCAATCTGGCTGTCCGGTGCGTAGATCCAGCAGGCGTAATCGCTGTTCATTTTCTTGAGCGACTCGGCATCAATCTGCGCCATCCACAAGGCACAGATTTCCCGGGTGATTTGCAGGGCAGACGCCCTGTCTGTGCCGCCCAGCCGGGTTACTTGCTCAAGATAGGCCGTACCTTGCGTGCGCTCAGCGAAGGCTCCATAGCTGTCCTCGGTGGTGTAGGCGGGCGTATCCGCATTCGTCTCGGCGTCTGCTTCGGTTTCTGCCTGCATGAGCGCCTCTTGTTCTTCCGCATACGCCCGGGACTGAAAAGCAGCGATCAGCCACGGCTGTGTTTTGGCGCGGTAGGTGGCATTTTCGGCATTCCGCGCTTCCTTCTCCGCCGCGGTCATGTCCTTGCGCAGGGATGTTTCCTCGTCATTCGTTGTACCGATGGCAGCCGAGAACAGAAGCTCCACAAAGGATTGGACTTCTTCCTTGGACAGCTCCTGCTGCAAAAGCGTTTCGGATGCCTCTGCATTTTCTTCTGCCGCGGCGTAGCCGAGCATGAAGACCATCGCAAGGAGGGCCGCAAAAAGGCGTTTCATGCTCATAGGCGGCGCCCTCCCCAAAGAAGCACGCTGCGCAGGCTATCATAGAAATCTGCGCTGGTTTGGTACTCCCACTGCTTCCACAGAATCAGGCCAACGACGGCGAGCAAGAGAATCACAAGGACGATGATCAGGATTTTCAGTTTGCTTTGCTTCTTTTTCATGCGTCCTCCAAATCAAATTGTTTTTTCGTTTCTTCCAAAAGAAGCTGTGAAACGCATTCACAGCTTCTTTCTTTGGCTTAGTTGGCCTTTGCCTGGCGTTTCCGCTGAATCCATACCAGAACAGCGATCATCACTGCCAGCAAAATGGCGATGCCCACCCAGACGCCTGTCTGGAACCAATCGCCCGTGTGCGGCGTGTCGTCATCGGGGATTTCCTCCACCAGGAACGTCCACGGCACAACGCCGACGCGGTTCATGTACTCATTGCCCATTTCCGCAGGAACCGTCAAGGTCACGGTCAGCTCGGTGGTGCCGCGGGTCTTGAAGGTGCCCAGTAAGGTATTTTGGGTCAGCTGTGCCGTTTCAGAGGCGGCCGCCTCAAAGATGGTCTTATCCCGGCAGGTCACCGTCAGCTTCAGCTGATTCAGAAAGTCCTGATCCTGCATGCCGGTGCTTTCTGCGCGCATGTAGATACGCACCTGCTGATCCGTATCGTTCTTCACGGTAATCGTCTGTGTCAGGGTATCGCCGGGCAGAACGTTCTTGAAATTTTCAAACAGGTCGCTGTCAGAGTAACTGCTCCCGGGCAGGAAGACAAACTTCTCTGCGCCGCCTTCATAGGTGACGGATGCATCTGCCAAAGTGCTCCCGCACAGCATCATCAGTGCCATCAGGGCTGCGCCGAGGATTCTTCCATACTTCTTCATACTCGCGCCTCCTTAATTGCCCTGTGCCTTGGCAAAAGCGTCCTGGGCACTGCTTGCGCCCATGCCGTCCGACTGAATGGCAGAGCCCAGCACCTCCACGCAGAGGGTGCGGCCATCGGTGTACGTGCCGCTGCTTACACATTGGTTAATCAGGTTCGTGGTGGATGCACCGGCGGTCACGGTCTGGTTGTAATAGTAGTAGCCGCCGTTTGCCGTCCAGTCACTGCCGATGGACAGGGTGTAATCCCCTGCGCCGGGCTTCTCCGCCATGGTGTTGCCATTGCTGTCCTTCCACGTCACCACAATGGCGGCGCGGATGTACGCGCTGATGTTGCCGTCGTTGCGGATGGTCACGTTCGACTTGACGGTATTGCCGTCCTGCCAGTCAGGCTCCACCACAGTGCACTTCACATTGGCCTGTACAAAGGTATTGGTTACCGTTTCCGTGCTCTTCAGGTAGGCCATGGTGCCGCTGACTGCCGCGATCATCACCAGGACCATCAAGGCGAGCGTCAGGATCGTTTTCTTCTTCATGTTCTTCACCTTCGCTCACCTCCCTTAATTGGCTCCGAAGTTGTTTTCCGTGTAGCTGTCGCCGTCCAGCCACTGGGCATTGGTGCGGCTGTTGGTAAAGGTCACCTGATTGCCGGTGCTGTTCAGGGTGATGCTTGTTGCCCCGCCTGCGTACCGCCAAGACCAATCACTGAGGGCGGTTACGGTCACCGTGTCGCCCACGGTCAAGCCGGAAATCTCACTGCCGTTGCCATTGATGGCAATGGTCAGATCCACGCCCTCCGTGCTGGTCACGCGGAAGAGGAAGCTCTGGCCGGCGTCCGCGCCGGCGCATCCGCTGGTGGTGATGGTCAGGGTCGTTTCATTGTAGTCGAACTTGGCATAGTAGGTTTCGCCGTTATCCGGCCATCTGCCCACCGCGGTATCGTCCTCATCGCCAATCACGGTGATGGGAGCGGGGGTGTAGCGGGATTCCATCGTCAGGGGATCGCCGGAGCACTGGGCGTTATCGTACCAGCCCACAAAGCGGTACGTCTGGCCGCTGGCCGTGGCAATGGAGCCCTGTGCCTCGCCGGTGAACACATCCAGGGTTTCACTGCTGAGCGAAACCGTGCCGGCCGAAGTATCCTTGGGTGTTCCGTCAGCGTTGTAGCCTTCCGGGCCCACGGGGATGTACTTGATGGTGGCCTTCTTCTGGGTGTAGTAGAAGGTGATGATGTTCAGCTTGGCCGTGTCGTCCGTCTCAATGCGGATCACCATGGTCTGCGATGCGGGATCCACCTTGTCGTAGCCATCAAGCTCCACGGCGCTTGCGCTGATCACCTGACCATACATGCCCGTGCCGTTCTGTGCCTCTGCCAGCTGCTTGCCGGAGCCCTGCTCCAGGTAGCGCACCTGATAGGGATACACATTGCGGGTGTAATACAGCTTCAGCTCCAGGCCGTTTTCCGTCAATTCGCCGCTGGTGACGGTGCCTTCCACCGCCGCATCAAAGGTGAAGCCGGAGATGGTCACGGCATCGGCCGTATAGGTGGTGCCGATATCGCCCTGTGCCTGAGAGGAAGCGTACTCCGTCCAGGTGGTACCGTCAAGGTTCTGGGTGTAGTGGGTGATCTTGTAGTAGGCGTGCTGGGCGTCCTTGGTGTAGATGAAGTTGATGACGTTCTGCGCGCCGCTTTCATCGGCCGTAACCACCAGGCGCTTCTGATAAGCGTCGGGCATGTAGCCGGAGATGACCTTAAACTGCTCGGTTACCACAGCCTTGCGGTTCGTGTCATTGGTGTAGGAAGAGGCCAGCTTGTAGTAGGTCTTGCCGTCGATGGTGATCTCTTCATAGGAGGCATCATCGGGCTTTTCCGCCGTGATGTAGTTCACGGTGTAGGGCACCGCGTCCTTCTGCACATACTCGAAGGTCAGGGTCAGCGTTTCCGCATTGATGTCCAGCAGAAGAGACTTGCTCTGTGCCGTGGCGAAGTAGCCTTCCTGATAGTCTGCGTACAGCTCCGTACCGCCCTTGGCCGCAAAGGTCTTGGTGACACCCGCCAGGCCGGAAGCCGACAGGTCATCGGCCACCTTGGTGGTGGGATCGTCCTTCAGCACATACTGCACGGTGTAGCTCTTCAGGGTATCGGAGCTCCACTCGCCGTAGAGCGTCATGCTCTTGCGAATCTGCATGGTGGGGTCAAAGTACTGCTTGACGCCGTTTTCGTAATAGTACCAAACCACGAACTTGTAATCGCCGTTGGGCTTGGCCGCGTTCATGGCTTCCTTGGTCAGGTGGTAATCCACGTAGTCCTGGGCGATGTTGTCGCCGTGGGACACGGTGAAGGTTGCCGCCATGTCGCCTTCGGGCTGGTAGATGCTCGTGCTGTCCTCAGTAAGGTAGAACGTCACATCGTGAGTCACGGGAATCCACTTGGCGTAGAGGATCACATCCGATGCGGGCATGTTGGCCGTGGTCAGATCTGCCTCGGAACCATCGTAGCAGCCTGCGGTGGTGTACCAGCCGGCGAAGGCATAGGCACCTTCTTCCAGGTTGGCGGGGTAGTCAGGAACGAAGTCGTAGCCGCTCAGGGAAGCTTCGTACTGCACACTGCCGCCCTTGCCATCTACAAAGTCATTATAGTTGTAGAACTTCAGCGTATAGCTGTTGCGGGTATAGCAGAGGTAGCTCTTGCTTCCCTTCCTAATCGTCTCAGTTGTGCCGCCCTTCTCCATCTTATCGAAGGCAGGGTCAGACCACCACTGGGTGAAGCCCTCAATATCGTGGAACTCTTCCGTGTAGGTCAGGCACACGCCGGAAGCAAGGCTGATGGACTTGTACAGCTTGAAGTTCTTGCCATCGTGGGTGTAGGTGCCCTCTTCACCGGCCAGGGTTTCAATGTAGTAGTACAGGTCTGCCGAAGTCTCGGTATCATACTTCGGGAAGGTGATATCCTCACCGGGCATGACATCGATGCTACCCAACTGATTGTTTACCTTAAAGGACTTGCATCCTCTGGGGACGCGCCACCAAATGGTTTCGCCGTTGGCATCCTTAATGGGGAAGTTGGCGTGAATGTCAGCGCCGTATTTGGCGGTGATCGTCAGGTCAGACGCCTTGTAGCATCTCGAAGTATGAGTGTGCTCACTCAAGCCAAGTTTACAGCAAGAGTCTCTATGGAACCAGTGCGACAAACTCGTTCCGCCGTACTTACAGCATGCGTCGCTATGGGTATGGCTGGTCTTCGTGCAGGTTACATCAATCTTGCCGTTCTCGAAGGTCAGCGTATACGTATTTCTCGTATAGTACACGTTCAGCACGGTCGAGCCGTCACCTGCAACGGTCACGGTTTCCGACTTGGCGCTGTCGTAGGTGAAATGCTCAGCGTCCTTTCCGTCAAAGGCCTGATCCTTGTAGTCATCACTGGACACCTGCGTGCCGGGGGTGACATTGGCGGGGATGTAGGTACCGGCCGCGCTATAGCCATCGTCATTGGCATTTTCATACCAGAAGACCACGGTGAAGCCTGCCTCGCCGGCCTGCCACTTGGCGGTATAGGTGCTGTTCTTGGCGGGCATGGTAGACGGGATGGTGTCGTTCCAGCCTTCAAAGATATAGCCGGCCTTCACGGGCGTTCCGGCATGAACCGACGCGCCGTAGCGGGCATACACGGGGCTGACGCCGTAGCCGCCGTCCAGGTCGAAGTTCATCAGATAGTAGTAACGGTCATAGTACACTTCAATGACCGTACTGCCGTCTGCCGCGATGGTGGGACGCTCGTACAGCAGGGAATAGAAGCCGTCATAAGCGTTGCTGACCTCGGGCACCTGGGTGTTGGTCAAACCCTGCTTGGTTTCGCGGGCAACCTCGGTATAGTTGTCGTTGTCCACATTCTGCTGGTAATGGATCACGGTATAGGACACGTTGGTGGGCTGATAGACCACCGTAAAGGTGGCATCTGCATCAACGCTGTCGTAGTCCAGAACCAGGCTGTTCTTCTGCTCGGCATCCACGTAAGGCAGATAGCCCTGCACCGTGGGAAACTGCACCGTGGTAGAGAATCCGGTGCCCGCCGCGATATTGGCCGTGTAGGATTCCGCGGCGGTGACGCCGTTTTCAAACAGGTAGTTGATGACAATGTTGTAGGTTCTGGCGGTACCGCTGGTGGGCGTGTCCATCAGGCCTGCCGCATTAACGGCATAGGCACTGTCAGGAAGGATTGCTTCCTCTTCCGCTTCTTCAGAGGCAACAAGGGTCACCGAGGCAATCTCGCTGGCGGTTTCGCCATCCTCCGACAGCCAGCGGATCTTCGCTTCCCCGTTCAGGTCAAACAGGTTCTTCACCTTGGCGTAGGTCACGTCCATGGTAGAAGCCGTTTCGCCGGTAATGGCGACCCACTGATTCAGCACCTGCA
>CAVBFK010000226.1:0-3356 GCA_963594395.1 Lachnospiraceae bacterium | reverse complement strand
CTTCATCGGAGAGGACTTGCGAAGGGTCCAGGGGCGACCGCAAAGCCCCTGGAATAAAGGACTTAACCTGTTCGCTCTATACGACAGGTCTGTTCCTTTGTAGAAAGTTTTAGACAAGCTTCAAGGGGGCTTTGCGGGCGCCCCCTTGACCCCTTCGCAGTCTCCATTTTTGAGGAGCATTGTTCCTATCTTTTTAGTTTCAATGCAAGCCTACCTCATCGGAGAAGACTGCCCGAAGGTTTCCAAAAGGCGGAGTCTTCGACCCGTAACCGCAAAGCCCCTGGAAGATGGAGCTTAGCTCGTTCGTTCCATAGAACCTGCTTGTGTTTGTCAGCAAGAATCTACCTTTCAGCAGAGATCCATCTGCTTTTGCCTAACAAATAGGAGAATCAACCATGAAATTTGCACTCATTGGGCAGGACATTCCCACCCTCCTGCCGACCCTCCTCACCGACCTGCTCTTTGCCGGCAAGGAACCCGCCGACGTGTGGGTTCACGAGGGCAATCCTGCCATGCAGGAAGTCCTTGATAAGTACGGAAAGGCCACCATCCTCCGCAGTAAGCTTCCCGCCACCATCACCGTGGCGGCTGAGCGGGATCAGGTGCTGAAAGGCGCCGATTGCGTCATCTACGCAGGCGACGTTCAGCCTGCCAGCCGATTCAGCATGGATCGCAGCGCCCTTTCCAGCGACAATAAGGACGACCCCGGCCTGACGGATCAGGCGCGTGTCAATGGCGGCATCGGCGGCCTCATGCACACCCTCCGCGCAGGGGAAGCCGTGCTTTCCCTCTGCGAAGAAATGCACACCCAGTGCCCGGGCACCCTGGTCATTAACCTTGGCCAGCCCGTAGCCCGCACCACGGATCTGTTCCTGCAGGAAGGCTTCCGCTGCTACAGCCTGGGTCGCAATCCCATGCGCGGCGCCAACGGTGTGGATACCCTCTGCAAGAAAATGAGCCGCAAGGCAGACTCCGTCCATGCAGAAACCGCCGGTCTGCCCGGCTTCGCTTTCCTGCTGGAAATGACGGACATCGCCACGGGCAAGGATCTTCTGCCCCAGCTGAAGGAGCGTGCCGAAAAGGACGAGCTGGATCGCCTGGCTCGCCGCTGGCTGGACTGGTACGGTGCCCTCCCGGTGGGCGACGTAACCGACCATGCAGAGTTCCTTCCTGCCCAGCCGGACTACATTCCTGAGGAAGAGCCCGTCTTCGGCGAAACGGTGGAACAGCGCAAGGAGCGCATCCTGCACATGAACACCATCGGCACCTTCGGCGCATCCTCCCAGGATGGTGCCATGGCGCAGACGGTTCTGCTGAGCAAGGCACCGCCCATCCGCCCCGTGAAGCTGGCACTGGCCGTGCTCCGCAAGGAAGATCTGGACATGCCCGCCGTTACCCGCCGCAATGGCAAGGAGTTGCCACAGCTTGGCGGATATGCTATCATAGAATCGCGGCTCATCCTGAAGGGCGGCGTAGAACAGCCCCACGGCTGGGAGCTTCCCGGCGAATTGGCCGAGGTCTGCGGCGAGATTGCCGAGACCAACACCCTGGCCGCCCAGGCCGCCACGGGCGATCGTTCTGCCCTGCGGGAATGCATCGATCTTGACCCTGCACTGGCAGGACTGGATCGACTCTACTGTCAGGATCTTGTCGATAAACTCATTGAAATGCACAAGGATGTACTTCCGCGCCTGTGAGCGCAGAAACGGAGACACGAATGTTCCTTACCGATGCATGGAAGGATTATGAAGTGCTGGACACCGGCGACGGGGAAAAGCTGGAGCGCTGGGGAGAGGTCATCCTCCGTCGCCCCGACCCGCAGACCATCTGGCCCAAGGCCAACCCTGAACTGTGGAAAAAGGCTCAGGCGCACTATCACCGCTCCGAAAAGGGCGGCGGCGAGTGGGAATTTCTGCAGAAGTTGCCCGAGAAGTGGGTGGTTCACTTCGGTGAATTGAGCTTCTGGGTGCGCCCCACGGGATTCAAGCACACGGGACTTTTCCCTGAGCAGGCAGCCAACTGGCAGTGGATGATGGATCTCATTCGCCAAAGCGGCCGCAAGGATGTGAAGGTGCTGAACCTGTTCGGCTACACCGGCGGCGCCACCCTGGCCTGTGCCGCGGCAGGCGCCCACGTCACCCACGTGGATGCCGCCAAAGGCATGGTGCAGTGGGCGAAGGAAAACCGCGAGCTGGCCGGTCTGCCCGAAAACAGCTGCCGCTGGATTGTGGAAGACGCCCTGCGCTTTGTTCAGCGGGAGATTCGCCGCGGCAACCACTATGACGGCGTACTGATGGATCCCCCCAGCTACGGCCGCGGCCCTTCGGGCGAGGTGTGGAAGCTGGAGAATGAGCTCTATGGCCTGGTGGATACCTGCGCCCAGGTGCTCAGCGATCAGCCCCTGTTCTACCTCATCAACAGCTATACCACAGGCTTTCAGGCCAGCGTGCTGAGCAACATGCTGGGCAAGTGCGTCACCCCCCGCTTCGGCGGCAAGGTGGACAGTCAGGAGCTTTGCCTGCCTGTTACCACCGGCGGCGTGCTTCCCTGCGGCGCAAGCGGAAGGTGGAGTTATGCCGAAGATCGTCTATGAGGATAATCAGGTGATTGTGGCGGTGAAGCCGCCCAACATGCTTTCTCAGGCCGACAAAACCGGCGACACAGACATCCTCACCGAGCTGAAAGATTACGTAAAGGTGAAGTACAACAAGCCGGGCAACGTGTATCTGGGCTTGGTGCACCGTATGGATCGCCCCGTGGGCGGACTGATGGTTTTCGCCCGCACCAGCAAGGCGGCCGCAAGGCTGTCCAAGCAGATGCAGCAGCATCAGATGGGTCGGGAATACCTGTGCGTCGTCACCGGGGAAGTAAAGGACTCCTTCACCTTGATGGATTATCTCATCAAGGATGAAAAGCTGAACCGCGTATCCGTCTGCGAGGCCGATTTGAAGGGCGCGCAGGAAGCGGTGCTTCACGGCAAGTGCCTTAACCGCCGGCAGGGCACGGCCTTGTGCGCCATTCAGCTGGAGACCGGGCGGAATCATCAGATTCGCGTGCAGATGGCCCATGCAGGGGCGCCCCTGTGGGGAGACAACCGCTACGGCAGCGGTATTCCCGGGCAGCAGATTGCCCTGTGGGGCTACAAGCTGACCTTTGAGCATCCCACCACCCACGAGGTGATGGAGTTCTACGACCTTCCCAAAGGCTCGGTATGGGACAACTATTGGGATGTTATTGAGAAGATTTGATGCTTGTTCTGTTATGAGCTATTCATAACAGAACAACTTCATCGGAGGATCGCCAAGGGGGCTTTGCGGTCGCCCCCTTGACCCCTTCGCAGTCCCCTTTCTTGAAGG
>CAVBFK010000225.1:0-6163 GCA_963594395.1 Lachnospiraceae bacterium | reverse complement strand
GTCAAACAGCGTGGCTCGCTGCGTGGACCAGCGGGAAGACTGCCATTGGTAGCGCCGTCCGCCGGTGGAGTTGATCCAGGTGCGGCCGTTGTACTCGTTCTTGGTAACGCCGCGGAGGTAGACCTTCTTCGGCGTGGAAACCAGCATGACGGCATGTTCGGTCGGTTCGGCCGTGCCGCCCAGCTGGTTCTGACCTTGCGGATAGTACCCTTCGGAGGCCAGGGAGAACACGTCCCGCTGTTCCGTAAAGAAGAAATAGTCAAAGATGCGCTGGCGCAGTTCATCGGCGGCATCCTTCAGGGGCGTGATCACCACACCGCCGGAAGGCGTCAGGAAAAAGGCCAGAAGTACCGCCGCAACGGTCACGGGCAGAATGCGCTTCAGCGGCAGCTCGTCATGGCTGATCATCACCGCCAAGGCAATGGCGGCGGCAATAGCAGGGAGTAGTGCCCACAGCAGAGACTCGTGACTGGTCAGCCACAGCATCAGCGCACTGAGCAATACCAAGGCAATGGCGGGATAGCAGCCCACCGCACGGCAGGTCAGCCCCCAGGAGGCAAAGCCGATGACCAGGGTTAACAGTAGTGCTACTTCTTGTGCATACAGCGGCAACGCGGCACTCTGTCCGGACAACTGAAGTGCCAGCGCCCGAAAGGTTTCCAGCAGGGTGCCATTGAAGAGCAGTACAAGCACATAGATGAGCGGAGCACCGCCCAGCACGCCGTATAAAATCTGCTTGACGGGCTTACGGAGCATGGATGCGGCGGTCATCAAGCCGGTGATGCCCAGCAGAATGCCGCAACAGAGCACGCTCCAGTCAGCCATTAAATCCAGCATGCCAAGCATGGGCAGGATCAGGCCGACAGACATCAAAAGGGCCACGATGCCGTGGGAAAGAGAGTCCTTTTGCTCGGGGGACACGGTGGCACCTCCTTTATGCATTCATATCAAATTAAACAGGCGCAGGGGTCACAAATCGAACCTGAATGGCCGCCTGCTGAAGCTTGCTCACCAGCGGCACCAGGCGGGGATCATCCGGCGCAAAGGTCACCAAATACAGCCGGACATAAGGCCCCATGCGGCGCATGCGGATCATTACATCTACCATATTGCTGTTTAGCCGGGCAGAAACGATGACCGTGGAGCCTACCTTGCGCAGACGGCGGGTTTCCAGCAGAAGAACCCGCTCGAAACGGTCGGTTTCCGAAAAATCCAGCCGCGCCAGATCTTCCAGCAATACGGACATGCCCATGGCTTTTTCAAACTCTACCGGGTGAGAGCCTTGCAAGGGCAGACGCACGCCGTGGTCGGAATGGAGCTGATGCGCCACCACCGATGCCGTGGTTTCCAGCAGACTGTCCCGCACATCGGCCTCTGCATCGGGATGCCCCCAGGTCGGCGGCTGAGAGCAGTCCATCAGTACCAGCACCTCGGGCAACACAGGCTCCTCAAAGCGGCGAACCATCAGCTCACCCTTGCGCAGAGAGAGCTTCCAATGGATTTTCTTCAGCGCGTCGCCCTGCTGATAGGTGCGGACATCGCTGGGATTGGTCACGTCTTCCGTGGCGCGTGCCATGGTTTCAAAGCCGGAATCGCCCGGGGCAAACAGCAGGTCTTCCACAGGAAAAACCACAGGGAGCACCAGCAGATCACCCTGAGAGGCTTCGGGCGTTTTGCGGATGGAGAAGAACCCAAACAGGTCTTCCACCGTATAGGCCTTCACACCGGGGGCGCAGACGCCTACATGAGAGGCGTGAAAGGGCAGGGTCAGCCGCTGATGCTTGCCGGGGGCGTCCTTCAATCGCACCTTGGTTTCAGGCACGTCCGGGGTGGCCGACAGCTCCAGCAGAATGGGAGCAATGGGCAGCAGGCTGCGGTGATGTACCACCACATTCAGCGTCACATTGTCGCCGCGCTGGACAGTTTTGCCGCTCAAGTCGCTCTGAATGGTGAGCGTACGGGATGCTTGCCATACGCTGATGAAGCCGAAAAGGATCAGCAACACCAGCAGCAGCGCCACCATGAAGAACAGCGGACTGCCCGTGGAAAACGCCGCCAGCAGAAGGGCAAAAATGACCACCGCCGGCAGGGTTAAATGCATCTTCATAGCTTTACGGGTACCGTCACATTCTTGAGAATATTGATCAGCACTTCTTCGGCCGTGATGCCCTTCATGCGGGCTTCAGGATTCAGCACAAGACGGTGCGCGATGACAGGAAGCACCATGTGCTGGACATCTTCCGGCAGGATGAAGTCGCGGCCGTCCAGCAGGGCACAGGCCTGCGCACCGTGCATCAGCGCAATGGCGGCACGGGTGGAAGCGCCAAGGCTCAGGGAAGGCTCCTGACGGGTGGCGGCCACCAGGGTGGCAATGTAGGAGCGTACCTCAGGAGAACAGTAAATCTGCGTCACCTGATCCTGCAGGGCAATCACATCTTCTGCGGAGCAAACGGGCTCAATGGTGGCCACAGGCTTCACAGCGCCGGCATGCCGATCCAGCACGTCCATCTCCTGCTCGATGGTGGGATAGCCGATGGAAATCCGCAGGAAGAAGCGGTCCATCTGCGCCTCAGGCAGGGGATAGGTGCCCACAAACTCGCCGGGGTTCTGGGTGGCAAGCACGCAGAAGGGCTTGGGCAGGGGATGAGTCACGCCGTCCACCGTTACCTGATGCTCTTCCATAACCTCCAGCAAGGCGGACTGCGTCTTGGGGCTGGTACGGTTGATTTCATCGGCCAGTACGATCTGGCTCATAATGGCGCCGGGCTTGTACTCCATTTCACCCGTCTTGAAGTCCACCAGCGTGAAGCCGGTGACGTCGGAAGGCATCAGGTCAGGGGTGAACTGAATGCGCTTGAAGGTGCAGTCCAGGGACTTGGCCAAGGCGCTGGCCAGGGTGGTTTTGCCCACACCGGGCGCGTCTTCAATCAGCACATGACCCTTGCACAACAGGGCAATCAGGGCATACTCGATGGCTTCTTCTTTGCCAACAATGGCTTTTGCAATATTCTGCTGCAGGGCGTAAATGATCTGTCCGGGTTCCTGCATAACGTCGTACCTCCTTGAGACATGACGGTATTCGTATCAGATGATCCTCCGAGCTTATCGGAAGAACGTACTTGTTTCACAACATAAACAATTTTGCAACAAGCTTGTCACAAAAATAGTACCCCTACAGTATAATCATTTTGTGACGATAAATCAAGGCTTTTTCCTTGCATCCGGCGGGGGAATGCGCTACAATACAGGGGATTCAACGGTTCTGGAATGTGAACAATGTGTAACATTTCAGAAATAAATGCGAGGTTCATGATGCGGAGTATTATTGAAATCCTGTCGGATGGACAGTATGTATCCGGTGAAGAGATCAGCCGTGAGCTGGGAATCAGCCGTGCGGCGGTGTGGAAACGCATTGGCGTGCTGAAGGAGCAGGGCTGGCAGATTGAGAGCGGCGGCAAGCGGGGCTATCGGCTGGAGAGCGGCGACAGCCTTGCGGCCGAACTGTGGACGGGTAAATTGACCACCAAGATCATGGGTCGTGGTGAAAACCGCTGTCTGGAGGTGACAGACTCCACCAACGTGCAGGTGAAGCAGATGGCCATTGCCGGCGCTCCGGGCGGAAGCCTCTGCGTGGCAGAATGCCAGACGGCGGGCAAGGGCAGACTGGGACGCCAGTGGAACAGCCCTGCAGGACAGGGACTGTGGATTTCCCTTCTCCTGCGGCCGAAACTGACACCGGCGCATGCACCGCTGATTACCCTGTGCACGGCCATGGCCATGAGCCGCGCCGTTCGGGAGACTACCGGCGCGAAGTGCGATATCAAGTGGCCCAATGACTTGGTGTATCAGGGCAAGAAAATTTGTGGCATTCTGCTGGAATTGGGCGCCGACCCCGATACCATCGAATACGTGGTAGTGGGCACGGGATTGAACGTCCGCAAAGGTGCCTACCCGCCGGAATTGGCAGAGCGCGCCACTTCCATTGAGGAATTTGCCGAAGTGCCCAAGCGGCGGGAGATCATTGTGCACTATTTGGCGGCCATGGAAGACCTGATCGGCAGGCTGGAAGAAGGCGGCTTCAGCGCCATTATGGAAGAATACCGCCAGAACAGTTGCACCCTGGGTAGCCGCGTGCATGTATCCGGCAGCGTTGATTTCACTGGCGTGGCAGAAGCCATCGATGAAACAGGCGCACTCTTCGTCCGTGACGATGCAGACGGCCAACTGCGTCGTGTGCTCAGCGGCGACGTGTCCGTGCGGGGAGTCATGGGCTATGTGTAAGGTGCGCGGCATCGGGCTGGATCTTTGCGAGATTGCCCGCATGGAGAAACTGCTGGCCAATGAATCCTTCCTCAACAAATATTTCACCGAGGAAGAACAGCAATATATCCGCGGCAGAGGCCGAGCCGCGGCGGAAAGCATGGCAGGCATCTATGCGGCCAAGGAAGCCTTCCTGAAGGCCGTAGGGGTGGGCATTGTACTGCCGCTGAAGGATGTGGGCATCGCCCACACGCCCTTGGGGCAGCCGTGCTATCACTTGCATGGAAAAGCCGCTGAGTTCGGTGCGAATGACGAATGGATGCTGAGCATTACCCACGATGCCGGCGTAGCGGCGGCGGTGTGCTTGTGGCAGAAATGAAACCACCGGAGCATATTATCATGCTCCGGTGGTTTTTTATGAGGCAATGTGAGCCTTGTTACCATTCCAGCGGATATTCATCCACTGCGTACTCCAGATTTTTGCCGTTGGCCTTCAGGGTAGTGAGCACGCTGTCAATGGCGGTACTCTTGGTGAGCACGGTGGGAATGAAATCGTTGCGATCCGTGCGGCTGGAAATACGGATAGGAATGATGCGGAAACCTTCATTGGTGATGGTATCGCCCCGCAAACGGAAGCGGGTCTGGAACATGAAACTGCTCATGTCGCTGGGCTTGCTGTTGCCGGCAAAGCAGAAGTTGCCCAAAGAGTAGCAGATGTAGACACCGTTGTAATACTCAATGGGGTTCATGCGGTGGCTGTGGTGGCCAAGCACCAGGTCGGCGCCGCTGTCTACCGCCAGGTGACCCATTTTGACTTGGTTGCTGGTGGGGGAGTAATCCTTCTCGTTGCCCCAGTGGAAGCTGACGATGACGATAGGATACTTCTCCTTGGCGGCGGCAATGTCCGCAGGCACCTTGTCCCACAGGGAATCGTAACGGTCAATGCACAGGTAGGAGAGCATGCAGATCTCCACACCCTTGATATTGATCACGCCTTCTTCCGTGGAGTTGGAATACACAATGCCGGCGTCGGTCAGAACCTGCTTGGTTTCCTCATATGCCTCCTCGCCGTGATCCATGACGTGATTGTTTTCCAGGGACACGGCTTCAATGCCGTTGTCGGAAAGCATGCTCACATAGCTCGGCGGGGCGCTGAACAGAAACTGATTTTCCTGCTTACCGCTGGGAACGTAGGTGGATTCCGTCAGCGTGCCTTCAAAGTTCACGATGGTCAGGTCGTCTGACATCAAAATATCACGCACGTTTTTCATGGTGAAATTGATGTCGCCGCCCTGCTTCTTCAGCTCATCTTCAAAGATGTTGGTGCTTTTGCGGCTGTCACCGCCGATGGTAAAGTCGCCGGTGGCGGTAATGGTAATCAGCACCGAGCCATCACTTTCGTAGATGCTGTCTTCCTCTTCTTCCTCCGCGGTGGTTTCGCTGTCATCAGTAGGCTGAACCACCGTGCTGGAAACGGCGTCGGGGTCGGCTCTCTCCAAAATGTCTTCCATGGAGAGATCGTCTTCATCCTCCTCTGCCAGCACAGGCAAACAGAGCATCATAAGCGCAAGAAGCAGCGCTGTGAATTTTCGCATTGAATACCTCCTTGGCGTCTCGCTTCAAAAACGAAAAGACGCTCAGACATCAAACGATAGAGTGAGCGCTTTTTATCCCTGACGGGACGTATCAGCAGTTTTCCTGCAGAAATTCTGCCATGCGATCCAGTGCGGTGGTGAGCTTTTCAATGCCCGTGGCATAGCTGCAACGGATGTGACCCTCACCGCAGGGGCCGAAGGCTGTGCCGGGAACGCAGGCAACATGCTTGTCCCGCAGCAGCTTTTCGCAGAATTCCTCACTGGTCATGCCGGTGGATGCAATGGATGGGAACACATAGAAGGCACCC
>CAVBFK010000224.1:0-39458 GCA_963594395.1 Lachnospiraceae bacterium | reverse complement strand
AGGTAGGCGTTCCCGTTACCACAGGGGTCGGCGTCGCCGTTGCGGGAGCTTCCGTTTCCACAACAGGTTCTTCCGTCATTTCAGGTTCTTCGGTCACTACAGGAGCTTCCGTAATCACGGGAGCCTCCGTTACCACAGGAGCGGCGGCAATCTCCAGCTCCTGGCTCAGCTCGGTATCCGTCCAGGTTTCGCCGTCGCTGACCTGCACAGAGACAATGCCCTCGTAGCCGTCTTCCACGGCAAAGGTCATGGTCCACAGGCGGGTGTCTGTGTTATCAGCCGTCAGGGATGTAACGGTCTCCAGTTCTTTGCCTTCTTCATCCACAAGGCGTACATCAGCGGTGGTCTTGTTGGTGGTCAGGTTAAACATCACGTCCACAGGAGCAACGCCTTCTGCATTCACAGCGGAGAGTTCCGTTGCCGCGGCAGGCACCACGGTTTCCTGACCGAAGAGCTTGCCCACGGTGGACTTAATGGTGCCCAGCGTGCCGGTTGCATCGTCAGGAATCAGCATGACGCCCATTACAGCCAGCGCCAGCACCACAATAACAATCACCAGTGCGATAACCACGCCATGGCGCTTGCGCTTCGGTTCTTCCTCATTGACCACAGGTGCTTCCGGCTGCTTTGCCACAGGGCGGCGCGCCGTGCTACTCACCTGCTCGGTACGGGCATAATTAGCATTCACCGGCGGGCGGCGGTCATAACCCGGCGCATTCACAGGACGGCGGACGCTTTCCTCGCGCTCCGTCTGCGGGCGCTGGGTGCGGGAACGGTCCAGGCTGGCGGGACGCGGCACACCGCGGGGAGCGGTTGCATCTGCCGTACGTGCGGCCGGCCGAGCCGTCACCCGGGTAGACTTGGCCTGGGGACGAGGTTCATCCTCCTGTGCCAAATCATCCTGCACATTCACAGGCTGGGTTGCCTCTGCCTGCACTTCTTCCGTCCGCTCATAGCGGGCAGAACGGCGGCGGTGAGGCCGTGCGGTCGTTCCTTCGCTGACAGGCTCCACCACACGGGTCGCCTGTTCGTCCACGTTCTGGGCATCAAGCTGCCCTTGCTGATCATCACGATAATCGCTCAAAGCTCTTTACTCCTTTGCGATACTTTTCTTGTATGTCCTTTCCATTATACCTTATTCAGCGGGGATAAACAAGCTTTTCCGCGAAATCTGTGTAAATCTTCAGCCGATTTTCGGCCGCCTATGTCACAAATCCGCCAGCAAAAGGAAGGATTCACAAATACATGATCCTTTCTTGCAAAAAAGCAGAGGCGTTTTAGCAACCTCTGCCATTAAATTTATCGCCGCTTATGCGGATCTTTTTGCTTTTCTGGCCGCAATCATCTGCGTCAATCTTCTCGTGATAAACGTGCTGACACCCAGTGCCAGGGCGATCATCACAATTTCCGTCATAGCCGTTACGCCGACGTCAACCGAGCTTTCCGTGTTTCCCTGTGTCAGAAGGGACATGGCACGGTACAGTCCCAGGCCGGGAACAGCAGGAATCACGGCCAAGGTGGTGCATGCAGTAGAAATCATGCGCAGCTTTCGCGCGGCAAATTGTGCAATGAGGGCGCTGGTCAGCATGCCGGTAAACATGGACATGGCATCGCTCCAGCCAAAGGACAGAAAAATGGTGTACAGCGTATAGCCAAGGCCGCCCAGCAAGCTGGCCACAATCCAGCAGCGGCGCGGTGTACGGAGCAAGAAAGCGAAGCCCAATGCGGCCAGGAAAGCTCCCACAAAGGATTGCAAAGGTGATGCACTCATGCCCACAAACCTCCCAGCGTACGGCACAGACCGGCCGCAATCAGTGCACCGCCTGCCAGCAGTGCCGCCGTCAGCAAGGCGTGAAGCAAGTGCGAACTGCCGGAGACCATGTCGCCGCGCATAATATCCTGCACTGCATTGGTCATGCTCAGTCCCGGAAGCAGAGGCATCACTGCCGCACCGATAATAATATCCAGCTGACCCAGTCCGGTGATCATGTTCAGCAGCGTAGGAATCAGCGTGCAGACAAAAGCGCCGATCAGGCTGGTAAACCACGCATTCATGCCGTGCTTATCCAGCAGATTGCATGTCGTCTGCACAATGCCGGCCGCCAGGAAAGCCAGCGTGCAGTCCAGAAGACTTCCGGCAAACATCATAGCAAAGCCGCATCCCACCAAAGCGGCGCCAAAGACCAGAAGCCAGGACGGCAGTTGCGGGCGATGCTCCTCCAGATTTTGCAATTCTTTCAGCGCATCCTCGGCAGTGATTTTGCCTTCCTCTGCCTTTCTGGAGATGGCATTCACCGCATCCACGCTAACCAGGTTTGTTCCCTTGCGGCGGATGCGCACCACGCCCGTCTCCGTTGTGCCATCCTCACGGCGATAGCTGACAAACACGCCGCTGGGGATGGCGAAGCTCTCCACGTTCTGCAGTCCAAAGGCGCGCCCCATACGTGTGATGGTTTCCTCCACGCGGAAGGTTTCGCCGCCGTTTTCCATAATAATCTGGCCTGCCAGTTCCAGCAGTTCCATCGGATCTGCCAATTCTCATGCCTCCTCAGAGGTTCATTCGTCAACCGTTACGCGAAGCAGATACAGCCACAGGGTACGTCGATATTCGTCATACGCTCCGCGAACGCAATACAGCTGCTTCAGCGCCGCATAAATGCGGAACTTCACACCAATGTTCCGCACTGGATGACGCAGGCTGTCCAGCACCTGATGCGCCGTCATCCCCTTGGGATTGCGGATATATTCATACACCGATTTCTGTGTAAATGTCAAGCGTTTTACATGCTCCAAATAGCTGCAGACAAAAACCATATCTTCGCCGTAGCTGAGACCGGACACAAAGGTCAGTCCATTTTGGCGGATGATCTCCGTGCGGAACAGTTTATTCCACAATACGCCATAGTAAAAACTGTTGGATTTGCGGTTCAGATGCTTGAGGAAGTCGTTGTCTTCCACGGTATCCTCGTTTTTCACCAGGGCGCGGTCGCGATGAACGTGTCCCACCACATCCGTGTAGGCCGCCAGCACCAGATCTGCCTGGGTTTCCTCAGCACGGCGCACAAGATGCGCAATCGAATCCTCCGGCAGAACATCATCCGCATCCACAAAGCGGGTATAAACGCCGTTGCAGTGCTGGATCCCATAGTTTCTGGCCTTGGAAACGCCTGCATTTTCCTGATGAATCACGCGGATACGCGAATCTTTTTCTGCTTCCTGATCCAGCAGGGCGGCGGTGCCATCCCGGCTGCCGTCATCCACCACGATAATCTCCAACTGCTGCCACGTTTGGTTCTGCACACTTTGCAGACATCTAACGATGGTGCTTTCCCCATTCCATACAGGGATCACCACGCTGACCAAAGGCTGCTCCATCATTACTCCCCTACCCCATTGTACGCGATTTCTTTCAAGCATCAGCTCATTGTAATCTGCCCGACCTAGGCTGTCAACTAGGCAAAACACAGAGACTGTTCAATTTCAGCGCATGCTTGCACAAAAAAACCCCCCGGCAATTTGTCGGGGGATCCACATGCGGATGATTAATCCACCGTGAAGGGCAGCAGCGCGATGGCACGTGCGCGCTTGATGGCCTCGCTCAGCTGACGCTGATGCTTGGCGCAGTTGCCGGACATACGGCGGGGCAGGATCTTGCCGCGCTCGTTGATGAAACGACGCAGACGGTTGATGTCCTTGTAGTCGATGTATTCGACCTTATCCACACAGAAGCTGCACACCTTACGACGGGGACGACGTCCTCCGCGGGGGCGCGGCCT
Organism: Lachnospiraceae bacterium; assembly: GCA_963594395.1. GTDB lineage: Bacteria > Bacillota > Clostridia > Christensenellales > Aristaeellaceae > CAKUFA01. Next base: position 35,682 of record CAVBFK010000224.1, on the reverse strand, counting down.
TCTTTCACCACGTTCTTCAGACATTCGGATGGCCTCCTCTCAAGCTTACTTAAGCGTTAAAATGGCAAATCATCGTCGTTTACCTGAGTGAAACCGTCGTTCTGAGCGGTCACAGCACTGCTCACGGGAGCGGCTGCGGCAGGAGCATAGCCCATGCCTTCGCTTTCAGCGCGGCTGGTCAGGAATTCGACGTCTTCAGCAGTGACTTCCAGAGATACGCGGGTCGTACCGTCGTTCGCCTGATAAGTGCGAGCGTTCAGCGGCCCGGACACGAACACCTTGCGACCCTTGGCCAGATACTTCGCGCAATTCTCGCCCAGCTGACGCCAAGCGGTAACACGGAAGAACTGTGCAGTTTCCTGCTGCTGGCCGCCATTCTGCTGGTTACGGCTACGGCGATCATTCACCGCAATGGTGAAATCACACACGGAAACGCCGCCTGCAACGTTGCGCAGCTCAGGGTCACGGGTCAGGTTACCGATCAGAATGATCTTGTTCATGCTTTTACCCTCGTGGACGTCTTACTCAGCGTCAGCAGTAGCGGGAGCTTCTTCAGCGGGAGCAGCTTCAACAGCAGCTTCAGCCGCAGGAGCAGCCACGGGACGAGCAGCGCGGGGCTTCACATTGCTGCGCTTCTCAACCAGCTTCACCACCAGATAGCGGATGACGCTGTCGTAGATCTCCAGGTTACGCTCAAGCTCGCGGGGGAACTCAGCGGGTGCCTTGAAGGTCACCTGCACGTACCAACCCTCGGTCTTGTAGTTGATGGCATACGCCAGACGGCGCTTGCCCCAAGTCTCGTCGACCTTTTCCACTTCACCACCGTTAGCCACGATCAGGGCGGAAACCTTTTCAATCAGCTCCTTACGAGCAGTTTCCTCCAGTGCAGTGTCGATGATGTAGGTCAAATCATACCTATTCATACCTTTCACCTCCTCACGGACTTTGGCGCTACATCCATGTGTAGCGCAAGGATGTGCCAAGATGAGATTATAGCAGAACCGCAAGCATTTGGCAAGGGCTTTCGTTCAAATTTTTTCATCATGTTCCCGACATTTTTCAACATTTTTACCCTCTGATGTTGAAAAACTGCTTGTATTTTTTTCTTCCCGCTATATAATGAGAGGGTATGTTCACTGCAATGTGGAATAAGGAGGAAGAAGCAATGCTTCAAATTGAGCACTATTCCAAGACTTACGGCACGTCGAAGGCCGTGGACGATCTTTCCCTGCACATCAAGCCCGGCGAAATCTACGGTTTCATCGGCCACAACGGTGCAGGCAAAACCACTACCCTGAAGGCTGTGGCAGGCATCCTGAATTTCACCGAGGGCACGATCCTCATTAACGGTAAGTCCATCAAGGATGATCCCATGAGCTGCAAGAAAATCATGGCGTACATTCCGGACAACCCCGACCTCTACGAATTCATGTCCGGCAACAAGTACCTGAACTTCATTGCCGACGTCTACGGCGTCTCTTCTGCCGACCGCAAGGCACGCATTGACGACTACGCCGCACGGTTTGAAATCACCGGTGCGCTGAACAACCCCATTTCTTCCTATTCTCACGGCATGAAGCAGAAGCTGGCCATTATTGCCGCATGGATTCATCAGCCCAAGCTGGTGCTGATGGACGAGCCCTTCGTGGGTCTGGATCCTCTGGCCGCTCACCTGCTGAAGACCATGATGCGCGAGCTGTGCGATCAGGGCGGTGCCATCTTCTTCTCCACCCACGTGCTGGAAGTGGCTGAAAAGCTGTGCGACAAGGTTGCCATCATCAAGGGCGGCAAGCTGATCCGTTCCGGCACCATGGAGGAAGTCCGCGGCGATGACTCTCTGGAGCAGGTGTTCCTGGAACTGGAGGGTGATTGACCATGCTGAAGCTTCTGCTGAAAAAGCAGTTGGCGGAAATCTTCCGCAAGTACAACTACAACATGAAGACCGGCAAAGCGCGTTCCGCTTCTGCCAGAGCCCTCATGATTCTGGGCTTTGCCTTCCTGATGGTTGGCGTCATGGGCGGCCTGTGCGCATTCTTTGCTTACGGTATCGGCTCCATGATCATTCCCGCCGGCTTGGGTTGGCTGTACTTTGCCTTGTTTGGGTTCATTGCCGTTTTCCTCGGATCCTTCGGCAGTGTGTTTAACACCTACGCAAGCCTGTACCTGCCCAAGGACAATGATCTGCTGCTGTCCATGCCCATTCCGGTCAGAAGTATCATTGCCGCTCGGCTGACCAGCGTCTACCTGATGGGTCTGATGTATTCCTGGGTGGTGATGCTCCCCGCGGTCATCGTGTACTGGTGCCTGGCGCCTATCACCGTGATGACGATCGTCGGCGGCCTGCTGATGCTGGTGCTGATCTCCATCTTTGTGCTGACGCTGTCCTGCTTCTTCGGCTGGGTCGTTGCTCGGCTGAGCCTGAAGATGAAGAACAAAGGACTCCTGTCTGCCATCGTGGGCATGCTGTTCCTTGGCCTCTACTACGGATTGAGCAGCCGTTTGACGGACGGCATCAACAGCTTTGTTGAGAATGCTTCCGCCATTGGCGAGGCTGTGAAGGGTGCCGCCTATCCCGTCTACATCTTCGGTCAGGCAAGCGTGGGTGATCCCCTGCCCCTGCTGATCGTAACGGCCGTGATCCTCGTGCTGTTTGCGCTCACCTACCTGCTGGTGTCCCACAGCTTCCTGAAGATTGCAACCGCCGCTTCCACCAATGCCAGTGCTTCCGGCAAAAAGGTGGAGCTTCGTCAGAAGGGTCTATCCGTTTCCCTGCTGAGCAACGAGCTAAGCCACTTCTTCAGCAACTCCAGCTACATCATGAACTGCGGCCCGGGCATCTTCTTCCTGCCCATTGCCGGCATTGCCCTTTTGATCAAGGGATCCGATCTGCTGAACATGATGAGCTTCATTCCGGAGCTGGCTGGCGACCTGATGCCTGCTGTTCTCTGCGCCACGCTCATGCTGATCATTTCGATGAACGATGTGGCAGAGCCTTCCGTTTCTCTGGATGCCAAGCAGTTATGGCTGTTGCAGTCCCTGCCCATTCGCCCCATTCAGATCCTGGGTGCCAAGATGGCCGCGCACTGGGTGGTGACCGGTCTGCCGGCACTGTTCTGCAGCATTTGCATTTTCTTCGTAACCAAGCTTTCCGCCGTGCAGATGATCTACACGCTGCTTCTGCCCCAGCTGTTTGTGGTGCTGTGTGCCGCCTTTGACCTATTGCTTGGTCTGCGGATGCCCGTTCTTCAGTGGACCAGCGAGTCCACCCCCATCAAGCAAGGTGCTGGCGTCATCATTGCCATTCTGGCCGCTATCCTCTACGTTGCAGCCATGGTTGGCTTGTACCTGCTGGTTTGCCACATGATGACGGTTGATGCCTACATGCTCTGTGTCACTGCCTTCACCCTGGTGCTGGACATCGTGCTGCTCCAGTGGCACCGCACCGTCGGCTCCCGCTGCTTCGCAGAGTTGCATTGAGGATAAAGATTTTGCGGAAGGGCAGCTTTTCAGTAAGAAGCTACCCGCAACCTCAATCGTCGCGGCCTTTAGCCGCTCGTTTCGGTTGATGCGTTCGCGGACACAATTCGCGCCACTGGCGCGAGTCCGCTCACTTACCTCCCACACCCACCCCGAAAACCACATAAAAGAGGCTGTTGCGAACATTTTCGCAACAGCCTCTTGCTTTAGTTGATGGTTCTTTTACTTTGCCACGGACTTAGCAGCTTCCAGCAAACCCTGCACATAGCCCAGGGTATCCACCAGCGTGCAGCCGGACACGACATCCACCATTTCCTCGGAGGTCTTGCCTTCGATGGCGGCTTCCAGCTCAGCAACGGTCTTGCCGGTGACATAAGCTTCGATGGCGGCGTAGTTCACATCCAGAGCCTGGGTAGAGCCGGCCTTCTGCATGTTTTCGCTATACAGGGCGGCATTGGTCTTCTTGGAGGCCAGCACCTTGCCTTCGGGGTAGCTGGTGCCAAAATCAGCGTCGCTGTTCGGCACACCTACAGCCGTGGTGGCGTCCATGAACTGGAACTCATCGATGTAAGCGGCAACGATGGTGTCACCCTGCACAGCAACGGTCAGCACAGCAAAGCACTTGGTGCCGTGAGCGGCGTAGTCCACCTGGCCGATCACGATGGCATCCTCAGCCACAGCGAACACGGGCAGCATCAGAGCAAGAGCCAGCAGAAGAGCGAGTACCTTTTTCATTTGAGATTTCCTCCTTTTTTCATCGGATCCTCCCGATGTATGCTGCTATTATACAAGCTCGTCCTAGAGTTTGCATAGCGTAACCTGAATATTTTTTTGACAATCTTTTTGTGCAAACAAAAACAGGAAGGCGTACTTTTGCAATACGCACTTCCCGTCGTTGTTTTAATTGTATTCGACCGTCTCCTGATACGCCTTATAGGTGGATGTACACAGCAGTTCGCGGCTGATCTCCTTGCCATTTTGGTACCACACCTTATAGGTGTTGACCTCATAGCCCTTTCTGGCGCTGACCGTCTTCTGGCTGGTACCCGCAGGCAGATCCGTATTCTGCACATACTTAATGCCTTCCGGAGCCTGGATGGTCTTGGTGACCTCGCTCTCCAGATCGATGGTGATTCCTTCGCCGAGGCTCATGCCGTAGATTTCCACCGTCACTTCACGGTTTTCGTACCATGCCACGATGAAAATCGGCCAGTCCGTATCATTGCGGAACTTGAAGTCCAGGTTCGGCCAGTTCACCGTAGCGTCCATGCCCTTTTCCACATAGGAAGACGGCCACGCGTGGGGACTGCGGTACACAATCTCCAGGTTTGCCCGAGCCACCGCATTGAACAGGGTAGAGCTGGTTTGGCACACACCGCCGCCAATCTCATCTTTGCTTTGTCCGCCGGAGATAGCCGCGGCCGCCTTATAGCCCTTTTCTTCCGTCCGCTGGCCGGTAGCCTCGTTGAACGAGAAGGTTTCGCCGGGCTGAACCGTAATACCGTTAATGGCCTCTGCAGAAAGGCGGATGTTGGTATTGCGGTTCGCGTTCTTGGTGGTTTGCGTCGTGTAGCTGGAGACCTTGCGGAAGCTGTTCATCAGCTCTGCCTTGGTGGTTTCCGCCAGCAGAATTTCGACTTCCACATCGATGGTCGCGTGATTATCCCCTGCATCCAGGCAGGCAATCACCTGATCATAGATATCCGTAGCGCTGACGTAGGCGCCGGAGGTATCTGAATTGAAGGTGAACGTCTTGGTGCTGAAATCAAAGGATGCCACCGAGGCATTCACGGGATCGCAGTTGATTGATGCCGCGATGCTCTCCGTCATGGTGCGGATGGTATCACGATCATAGGTAATGGCGGTGGTCAGGTTCACAGGGTTTGCCTGCAGGGCAGATACCTCATTGATCCGCTCCTGAAAAGGTGTTATGCCTGTGCCGCGGATGGAGGTGGTATTGCTCCGCCCGTAGGCATACGCCTTATCCACCATTTCCTGAATGTTCCGCGTCATGGGCACATTGCTGGAATCGATGCTCCAGCTCTGGCCGTCCACGTTTACGGTAATCTGGAAAGACGAGCCCTCCGTAGCACTGACGCGGCTGACCGCCAAGGTGGCTTCATCCTTCGTCATGCCGCCCACATCCACGCCGTCAATGGTCACGCCGCTGTAGATGGTGCCGGAATTCATGTACTGGCGCAGGCTACGGTACTGGCTGTAGGTATCTGCATCCAGGCTGATGACCATACCGTTGGCAAAGGCGTAGTTGGGAAGCGTTGCAAACTGCACGCCCAGCAGCTGAGGTGCCACAAACAGTCCCATGGTGCCGATACACAGCAGACACAGCAAAATGACGAATCCCCAACCGATTCGCGAAGCAACGCTTTTTTTCTTCTTATTCTTGCGCTTCTTCGTCTTTTTCGGAGGCTCGTCATCCGCTTGATAAGGTGCCCTTCGGCTATATGGATCGCCGCCGTATAGGCTGCGGTCGTTATTGTACTGACTGTTCTGGTATCTTTCTTCCTGTGCCTGGCGCAGTTCTTCACTGCGGCCAAGCGGCTGACGCCTTTGCTCCACCCGGGCGCCGCGGTGTCCGTAGGTGCCTACCTGCTGGGGCTCCACCGAGCGGCGGCGGTATTGCACCTGTACAGTCTCCCCATCCCCGTCATACAGCGGTACATTATTGCTATCATTTTGTGCATCGCGCGGGGTCTGATCCATGAAGTACGTCCTCCGTTTTATTCACCGGCATGTGCCATTTTATAGGACAAAATCTGCAAGCTGTCGCTCAAGTGAACATTGACAACAATCATGCTGTCGGGATGCTGAAGATCCGTCGGAGCGAAGTTCCACACAGCGCCCACCTTGCATGCCACCAAGCGATCCATGGTTGCCTGCGCCACCTTAGCAGGAACAGCCAGCACGGCCACGTCTACCTTGTTATCCCCCAGGAAATTTTCCAGATCATCCATGGGATACACAGGTGCGCCGTTTACGCGGGTACCGACCTTGGCTGGATCCACATCAAACATGGCCACCGTTTCAAATCCCTCACGGGTAAAGGTGGGATAGTTAGCCACGGCACTGCCGATGTTGCCAACACCCAGAATGATCATGCGGTGCACCTTATCGAGACCCAGGATCTCGCCAATGTGCATCTTCAGGTCGCTGACCTTATAGCCATAGCCCTGACGGCCGAAACCGCCGAAGCAATTGATATCCTGACGGATCTGCGAAGGCGTTAACTGCATGCGTTTGCCCAGCTCTTGAGAAGAAATCTGCGTCACCCCTGCGGCTTCCAATTCCCGCAAGTGACGATAATATCCGGGCAAACGCCTGATCACTGCATCCGATACATACCCTGCCATTCGCAATCCTCCATCCTATGCAAAGTGCAAGTGAATTATTTCACGCTTCATATTACCATAGTTTTTCTGCGTTTTCAACCCGAAATTGTGCTCATCTTGCATTTCCGTAAGAAGAGTGAAGCCCCTTCATAGCGTGCTCTTCCCCTTCTTTTTTCTCCGGTTGTATCATTTTCTTTGCAAAGCAACATCAGGTTCTGTGATTCCGCACCGGGCCGCGCAGAATGTCGCCGGCTTCCGTTTTGACGGGCATCTTCATGCGGATCATTTCTCCCGCAATGCCCAGTGTATCCAGGGTTTCACCGGTTTTCTCCCGCAAGAAGGGCGTTGCCTCCACCTGCACGGTGCCACCGGGGGTCATGAGCTCCAGCGCATCGCCTGCACAGAAACGATTCTTCAGCATCAGCCGGGCTTCCTGCCCTGCTTCTGCGCCTTCCATGACCCGAGCCACGTACTCACGGGATTGATGAAATCCTTCTGCGCCGCCGGGCTGAGACGGTCTGCCCAAAGCAAAGCCCGTATCGCTGTCGCGGTGGCTGGCGCACTGCAATTCTTCCATCAGTGCCGGCAGTGCCGCTTGGAAAGCATCGTCGCCCTGCTCCAGCAGATCCAGTGCACGGCGATAAACCGAGGTCACCGTAGCCACGTAATACTCCGTCTTCATTCTGCCCTCAATCTTCAGGCTGGCAATGCCGGCATCCCGAAGCTGGGGCAAAAGGGGCAGAAGGTTCAAATCCTTGGCTGAGAAAATGTAGGTGCCGTTTTCATCTTCGCACACCGGCAGATATTCACCGGGGCGCTTCTGCTCCATGACAGCATACTGCCAGCGGCAGGGCTGAGCGCACTCGCCCTGGTTGGCGCTGCGTCCCGTCAGTGCCGCGCTGAGCATGCATCGACCCGAATAGGCCATGCATGCCGCGCCGTGCACGAAGGATTCCAGCTCAATGCTGTCCCCCAGTTTCTGATGAATGGCTGCCATGCGGTTCAGGCTCACCTCACGGGCAAGGATGACCCGTGCGCAGCCCATGTCACGATAATGTGCCACCGCATCGCTGTTCACCGTATTGGCCTGGGTGCTGACATGGATCGGCAGGCCGGGGAGTTCTTTGCGAAGGCGGGTAATGGCGCCCAAATCGCTGACAATCGCCGCATCAATGCCGCTGGCCATGGCAACCCGTGCACCGGCCACAAAGGCATCCATCTGATCATCAAAAGGGAACACATTCATGGTCAGGTAAAATTTCTTGCCTGCTTGGTGGGTCTGTGCCACCGCCGCCTGCAACTGCTTTTCGTCAAAGTTGCCTGCAAAGGCACGCAAGCCGAAGCGCTTCATGCCGCCATAAACGGCGTCTGCGCCGAAGTGAAGCGCCGCGCCGAGGGATTCCATGCTGCCTGCCGGGCAGAGAAGTTCCATATTATTCGATCCCCCTTGATTCATCATAAGCTTCCCACAGCGGCGAATAAATGGCCACGGCCTGTTCATGCTCCGCCTGGGTCTTGGAGAAGTACAATTCGCCGCTTTCCGGATCCTTGGCGCAGAAGTACAGATAGTTCTCCGCCACGTACGTTTCGTCAGGATACAGTGCCGCATTGATGGCCGCTTCAGAAGGCGTGCAGATGGGACCCAGGGGCAAGCCTTCATGGAGATAGGTATTATACAGGCTCTGCACCTTCAGGTCATCCGAGGACAAATTCATCTTGCGGACGCCTGTGATGTAGTGAATTGTCACGTCACTGCCCAGCTTGATTTTCTGGTTCAGCCGGTTGTGGAACACGGCAGACACCTTGGTAAAGTCGCTCTCCTTGGCTTCCTTCTCAATTAGGGATGCCAGGGTCAGCACTTCGTCCATGGTCATGCCCAGCTCATCGGCACGGGTCTGCATCTCCGAGGAGAACACGTCATCCGTCTGGCTCAACAGCTTGCGGATAATTTCTTCCGCCGTGGCCGTGGTGTAGATTTCGTAGGTGTTGGCGGCCAGATAGCCTTCCAGCACATACTTCCGCTGAGAGACGTTGCTGGTTGCCAGCACATCGGCAATGTAGTAATAGTCCTTGAACTGCTCACCCGTTTTGCACAGGTTCAGGAATTCGGTGCTATCGCTGAGCACACCGTCCGACACCAGCTTGTCCGCAAATTCTTCAATGGTCCAGCCGGGGATATACGTAATGGTGCGCACCAGCGGATTGCCGTCGCCCTTGGTCAATTGATCCGCGATTTCCTGCATGGTCATGGATTGATTCAGGGCATAGGTACCCGACTGAATCTTCTGTCCCATGCCGGCAAAGTCGCAATAATACTTGAATACCGTTTTGGAGCGGACAAGCTCTGCCTTTTCCAGATTGGTTGCCACACGGCTCAGGCTCTGTCCGCTTTCCACGGTGAAGGTCACCGCCGTGGTATTGGTAGTATCCACAGGGGCGAGATACTCGTCATACACCTTATTCCACAGCGTCATCACCAGGCCAATGACCACCACCAGGGCGGCGGTGACTACCAGAATCGGCCGCAAAACACGCCACAGGCCGCTGTACCAGTAGAAACCGTACTCCCGTTCATCCCGCATACTGCGGTAGGTATAGTCATCACGTTTTTTCCGTGCCACGCTTTACGCCTCCTTGCTGCGTCCGGCGACGCGGTCAGCCATCCATTCCCGGCAAACCCATATCCACATCTGCCGCCTCGGTGATAATCTTGAAAATATCCGCCAATGCCTGCTGCATTCTCATTTCCGCCAGCAGATACTGGCTCACTTCAGGCTTGGCAAACAGCAGGGAGGAAATGCCGGAAAACCGCTGCATATCCTCATCATCCGTCTTCTGGCCGCTGATGGCCGCCATCTGCAAAGTAATCTGCAGTTTCTTGTATTCCTTAATGAGGGCGGCCACGGTTTCATCGGCCATGACTTCATCCTTCAGGCTATGATAGGTCTGATACTCTTCGCTGGCCTTAATATCTGCCGCCAAGCGATGGGCACTGCTGTATTCCATAACGTATATACCACCTTTCGCGTATTCAACGATACCGTTGTCCGTTTTCTTCCCCCAAAACGGCACAAGGGAGAAGCACGCCGACCGGGATTGTCCCCGTCAGAGTCTTCTCCCTATAGTTTACCACAACCTACCCTTACACATCAAGGATGATGGGCAGAATCATGGGATTACGCTTAATCTTCTCGTAAATGTAGCGGTGCAGGTCGTCCTTAATGCGGTTCTTCAGTGCCACCCAATCAGCGCCATCCAGGCTGGACTCGCGAAGGATGCCACGAACCACTTCCCGCATACTCTCGATGATGTCCTCATTCTCGCGGACGTAGATGAAGCCGCGGCTGATGATATCCGGGCCGCTGACCAGCATGCCCTGATCGCGGTCAATGGCCATGGCCACGATGATCAAGCCATCTTGGCTCAGATGCTTACGGTCACGCAGCACCACATTGCCCACGTCGCCGATGCCCAAGCCGTCCACCAGCACGCCGCCGGTAGGCACCTGTTCGCCCAGACTCAGGCTGTCGCGGGACATCTCAATGACCTGACCGATTTCAGGAATCACAATGTTCTTGCGATTCATGCCCATGCTTTCTGCCAGCTCTGCATGCTGCCACAGCATACGATATTCGCCGTGCACAGGGATGAAGTACTGAGGCTGTACCAGCGTGTGCATCAGCTTCAGTTCTTCCTGGCAGGCGTGACCGGAAACGTGCACATCGGCCAGTGCTTCATACACCACCTGAGCACCGCAACGATACAGCTGGTTAATAACACGGGAGATGAACTTCTCATTGCCGGGGATAGGCGTTGCAGAAATCAGCACCATATCGCTCTGGCGGATCTGCAGCTTACGATGCTCTGCATAAGCCATGCGGGTCAGGCCTGCCATAGGCTCGCCCTGACTACCGGTGGTCATGACCAGGATTTCTTCATCCGGGTACTGATCCAGGCTATCCACATCAATGATGCAGTCTTCGGGAATGTTGAGTTCGCCAATCTGCATGGCCACGCGGCTCACATTCACCATGCTTCGGCCAATGAAGCACACACGGCGGCCGTAGCGGATGCCGTTGTCAATCACCATCTGCATACGATGGATGTTGCTGGCGAACATGGCTACAATGACGCGGCCCTTGGCTTCGTGGAACAGCTTTTCAAAGGTGGGACCGATCTTCATCTCGCTCATGGTCTGGCCGGGACGCTCCACGTTGGTGGATTCGCACAGCAATGCCATGACGCCCTTCTCGCCCAGGGAAGCCAGGGTCTGCAGGTCAGTTACCTGACCATCGATAGGCGTGTAGTCCACCTTGAAGTCACCGCTAACCACCACCGTGCCGGCAGGGCAGGTAATGGCAATGGCGCAAGCGCCTGCGATGGAGTGGCTCACGTGGATGAACTTGCAGGTGAACTTGCCCAGCTGCACCTCATCACGGGGCTGCACCACGTGCATGGTGATGTTGGGCACGCGGTGCTCCTTCAGCTTCAAATCCACCAATGCCAGGGTCAGCTTGGTGCCGTACAAAGGTGCAGGCACCTGACGGAGAATGTACGGCGTTGCGCCGATGTGATCCTCATGGCCGTGGGTGAACAGGTAACCGCGGACATTCTTCTTCTTCGACACCAGGTAGCTCACGTCCGGGATGACCAGGTCAACGCCCAGCATATCCTCCTTGGGGAAGATACTGCCGCAGTCAACCACCACAATATCGTCTTCATACTCGAAGACGGTCATATTCTTACCGATTTCATCCACGCCGCCTAATGAGACAATCCGCAGCTTGCTCGTCGTCTCCTGATTTGCTCTTTGGCTCACGGGATACCTCCTTTCGAACTTCCAATGGTACACAACATAAAGCTCAGGGGCTACACTGCTCCCTCGCTATCTTGAACCGGACACGCGCCGGTCATTATTTTTCCAGGCACAGAATGCCCATCTGCCGATCAATGTTCGGATAAAAAGCCCTCCCATCTACGGCTTCGATGGTATACAGTTTGCAATATGCCATCTCTTTCGTCCCATTATATCATAACTTTTCAAAATCCGCCACAAAAAATCCTCCAACTGAAGACGATTTTTGAATCATTCACGTCAAAATCGCTTCAGCGGAGCATTTTTTTCTTAGATTTCACACAGATTGTTCACTTTTTTTCGAGAACAGGGACGGTACTGCTGCCGTGGGGCATGACAATCACCCGCTGATCGCCGAAGTCCAGCAGAGACTGCAATTCCTCTGCGCTGTTCACGCCGCGGATCTTCATATTCTTCAGCGTTTCAGCCGGCAGTTTGGACATGACGTACATCTTCGTATGGGAAGCCATCTCACAGCAAGCGTAGAAAATGTAGCCTGCAATGGTGAAGTGGGCACGGAGCTCCTGATCCAGCGTACCGCTGGGAAGATAACGGCTCCAGCCGAAGAACTCTTCCGGGCCGCCGCCCTCGCGGCACTCGCTCATGAAGATCAGCGTGCCGCCTTCCTTCACAGCCTGATACGCATTGATCAGCGTCTTGGAGGACTGATACAGGTTAATATCCTTGGGGAATCCGCCGCAGGAGGTCAGCACCACGTCTGCCTTTTCCTTCAGCGGAACGCCATTGTACTTGTCCACCAGATGACAGCTTTCTTCCCAGGCTTTCCGCCAATCACCGCTGGGCATAGCCAGCAGATTGCCACTGCCATCCACCACCAGGTTGATGGAGAACACAGGGCCTACCATGGCGGCCGCTTCCATCATGTCCTCATGCACGGGGTTCATGTGGGTCTTGCCGCAGCCCACCAGATTGCTGGACTTGGGCAGCACAGGATCCAAGGCCAGGGAATGATTCTGCTGAATGGTATCGATACCGCTGATGCCGGGCAGGATGCTCTTCCGTCCGCCGCCGTAGCCAGCCAGCAGGTGGTGCACCGTGCCGCCCATCATGATCACCTTGCGTCCAACCACCAGAGGATCTACTTCCACCTTAGTGCCGCGGGTAGTAGTGCCCAGATAGGTCAGGTTATGGCGGGCATCGTGATTGACCACCCGAACGCGGTCATACACACCATCTGTCACCAAAGCGCGGAGTTCTGCCTCCGTCTGGTCACGATGGGTGCCCAGGGCAATCAGAAACAGCACCTGATCATCCTGGATGCCGATCACGTCATGCAAATAATCCAGCAACAAAGGACAAATGCGCTCCTGATGCATCCATGCACGGGTCTGGTCGCTGATAATGATGGTTACCTGATCATCCTTGGTCAGCACCTCTTTCAGCGGAGCAGATGCAATCACTTCTTCCTCCACGGCCTTGCGGAAGGTCTCCTTCAGATCTGTCACAGGGGCAGGGGTCACTGCCTCCAGCACTTCAATTTCCCGTGCTTTGACCGTCAACGGGATAACGCCATCGCCATAAGCAAGATCAAATTTCTTTTCCATCATTTTCTTAACACCCCGTCCCTTCGTGCCTTTGTCATTCCAGCACTCACTTTTCAGCGAACCGTCGCGATAGCAGGGTTCATAAGCATCGTCCTGCTCTTCCGCACCGTCCGCATACTGCTGCGCCTTTCGACGCCGTTCATATTCCATCTTTCTCGCCTCCTCGGCGTAGCTTCATCATAGCACAGTGGAAAAGAAGAAACAAGGCAGAGCCGTGAAAGATACAAGAAAAATCCACAGTCACATCACGTGCTGGGTGTAATGGTAATGAGCACCTGCCACTCAGCTTCTCTTCCGGAATATCGTCCCATGTTTTCCTGCACGGTTACCGTCCATGTCATGCTTGTTCCGTTTTGCAGGAGATCCTCTGTGACCGCTATTTCTTCCTGGTACTTTCCGATATCCGGATACGTATCCATCTCTTCGATGATGCACTTCAGTAGCAGCGTATCGCCTTTTGATACGTGAACCGTTGCCGATGTGATTTCAAAAGCTCTCTCTTCTGCCTTTGTCCATGCCAGAAATTCACCGTTCGCATAAAACGCGGGTGCCCATTCATTGCCTACATGATTGGCATCCGCCAGCGTGGCCTGCACCAGAAGATCAAGCGTATCGGTACCCGTTTGTGCCGCTTGCGCCATATCGCCCAGCTGTTGCTCGCATTCTGCCACTAGTGTTTGGCTGTCCTGATAGATACCCAATACATCAAGCACAGCCTTGGCTTCCTCATAGCAGCTTTCTTCCATGAGCTTGACCGCGCCGTCATACAGTTTTTGCTGATCCATTGCGTAGGCGCAAGTTACCGCCATGCATAGAAAAAGAGCCTGCAAGACAAAGCAAACGAACCGTTTCTTCATCTTCTCAAGCCCTTTCCTGCTTTTATTCATAATCCAGCGACAGGGTCATCAAATCCTGTGCCGCCACCGTGTTGGGGAAAATGCTCGTAGCCTCCCCAATGTACATTTCCGGGTCATCAATGCAGTTGCTAAAGTGAGTCAGCACCAGTTTCTTCGTACCTGCCTGCCGCGCCAGCTCTGCCGATTCACGGAAAAGCATGTGACGGTTCTTCAAGGCCTGCGGCATTTTGGTATCATCGCCGTACATGCCTTCGAGGATCATCAAATCCGTCCCCTGCCCCATGGTCACAATGCTTTCCGTAGGGCGGGTATCCGTTGCATACAGGAAGCTAAGCCCGCGCCGTGGAGCCGTCAGCACATCGGATGGCTGAATGCATCGGCCGTCCGGCAGGGTCACCGTTTCGCCGTGCTGGAGCTGTTTCCAGTACGGCAGCGGGATCTCCAACGCCTTGGCCTTTTCCGGCTGGAATGCGCCTGGGCGTTTCAGCGTAAACCGATAGCCGAAACAAGTTACGCTGTGCTCTAAGCGGAAGGTTTCAACCTCCAGACCGATGGCCTCAAATTTGATTTCTTCATGACCGAACTCGTGAAGTTCCACCGGATACGGAAGCTGAGGTGCCACCACGCGGAGACCGTTGACCACCCGTTTCAATCCTGCAGGACCCCAGATAGGAAAAGGCTCTGTCCGCCCTGCCTTGGCCATGGAAAGGAGAAATCCCGGCAGGCCGCCGCAGTGATCTGCATGGTAGTGGGTAATCAGCATGCCGTCAATGCCGTGAAAACCCCATCCCAGCCGGCGAATAGCCGTCTGCGTATTTTCACCGCAGTCAATCAGCAGACCGTGCCCGTTCATGCGCACATACAAGCTGGCCAAACTGCGCTCAGGAAGCGGCAACGCGCCGCCTGTTCCCAAAGTGCACAGGTCGATCATGGAGCCACCTCCTTAGCATTTCGGCAAAGTGGCAGAGCCACCCTGTTTTTTTCAGCAACCCGCCTTCTGCTTTTCCTCGGCAATTTCCCGAGCCGCATTCACAAGGATTTCAGCCAAATCGCCTTCCACCTTGCGGGCAGGCTGACCTTTAATGAACAGTGCGCCGCTGTTCTTGCCGCCGGCAATGCCAATGTCCGCTTCCCGTGCCTCGCCGGGGCCATTAACCACACAGCCCATAACAGCCACCTTCAACGGAACCTTAATATCTGCCAGTTCCTGCTCCACGCGGGATGCAATGCCTGCCACATTGATGCAGGTTCTGCCGCAAGTAGGGCAAGACACCAACTGCACGCCGTGGGTACGCATATCCAGCGCCCGCAGGATATCCCATGCGGCCTTTGCTTCGGGTACAGGATCGCCCGTCAGGCTAACGCGGATAGTATCGCCAATGCCCTGTGCCAGCAGTGCACCAATGCCGATGGCGCTCTTGATGGTTCCCTGTCCGGGCAGACCTGCCTCCGTAACGCCTACGTGCAGAGGGTAGTCACACTTCTGTGCCGCCAGCTGGTACGTCTCAATGGTCAGCTTCACGCTGGATGCCTTCATGGACAGCACAATGTCCTCAAAGCCGGCCTTCTCCAACATTCTTGCGTGCTGAAGAGCGCTTTCCACCATGCCTTCCGCCGTGGGTTCGCCATACTTAGCGAGAATTTCTTTCTCAATGGAGCCGCTGTTCACGCCGATACGAATCGGAATATGATGCTGCTTGGCGCAGTCAGCCAGCATGCGGACGTGGGCTTCGCCGCCAATGTTGCCGGGGTTAATCCGCAGCTTGGCAATGCCGTTTTCCGCGGCCATAATGGCCAGATGATGATCAAAGTGAATATCTGCCACCAGTGGCACCGGAGAGCCGTCTACCAGCTTCCGCACGGCTTTGGCGCACTCCTCGTCATAGACGCTGACGCGGACGATATCGCACCCGGCCGCCGCCAAGGCACGAATCTGTGCCAAAGTAGCCTCCACATCGCGGGTATCTGTATTGGTCATGGACTGCACCCATACAGGGTTGTTGCCACCCATCTTCAGGGAGCCGACGGTCACTTCACGTACAGAGCTCATTGATTTTTCCCTCTTTCAAATCAGTTGAACAGCCGAATAACGTCCTTGAAGGTAAAGAAAATCATCAGTGCAAACAGCAGGACATAGCCGCACAGATGCACCATGGCTTCCTTCTGGGGCGGAACAGGCTTGCGGCGAATGGCTTCCAGCACCATGAACAGGAAACGGGAACCATCCAGGCCGGGAATCGGCAGCAGATTCATGATGCCCAGATTGATGGAAATCACAATCAGCAGGCTGATAAATGCCTCAAAGCCGCCCTCCTGCACCTGCGTCGTTACCATGGACACAACGCCTACCGGGCCGGAGGTCTGGTCCAGTCCCTCGCCGGTAGTCACCAGGTTCTTCAACGCATTCAGGATCACGCCGCCGGCGTAGTTGCACCAACTCCAGCCTGCGCTGACTGCCTCCGTGAAGGTGGCTGGCGATGTTTCGGACAGCACATAGGCAGACACTGTCACGCCGATGCGGTACTTGCCCGCATCCTCATCATAGAAAGGCGTCAGAGTGGTGGTGAAGGTTTCATCCCCACGGCGAACCACCAATTCCATGGGATCATCCCCGTCCTGATAGGCCGCGATGGTATTCAATAGCGTTGTTTGCGTGCCATCCAGCATGTTGACACCATTGATGGATTCAATAATGTCGCCGTCCTGCAATCCGGCAGAGTAGGCGGGGCCCGTCGCCGCTACTTCGGCAATGTAGGGTTCATAGCCGGTCACATGGGCAATGCCGCCGATCCAGTAGAACATCACGGCCACCACAATGGCCAGTACAAAGTTCATGCCGGGTCCCATGAGCACGGAAAGCATACGTTTCCATACGCTCTGTTTGTTATAGGCGCGTGGATCATCCACATGTTCCCCATTTACATCGTCTTCCCCATAGAAGGCGCAGTAGCCGCCCAGAGGAATGGCCCGAAGGGAGAACTGTGTCCCCTTCTTGCTCTTCCTGCCCCATAGTTTGGGGCCAAAGCCCACGGAGAATTCCATCACCTCAATGCCCGTGATGCGTGCAAAGATAAAGTGACCAAACTCGTGTACCACAATCAGGATCGCCAACAGGAGAATGGCCAGCAAAACATACAGGATGGTCATACGATTCCTTTCCCTTGTTCAAGCTGTTTCTTGACTTCCACCCGAGCCAGACGGTCAGCCTCAAAGATTTCTTCCAGTGTATCGGCGGGACGATTGCCCAGTGCCTCCAGTGCGCCTTCCACCAAGGTGGTAATGGCACCGAAGGAAATTTCATCCCGCAGGAAAGCCGCCACAGCCTCTTCATTGGCGCCGTTCAGGATGGTGCAGGCCGCACCGCCGGCGTTCAGGCACTCCCCTGCCAGTTTCAAGGCCGGGAAGCGCTCCGTGTCTCCTTTTTCAAAGGTCAGCTGACCCAGGGCAAACAAATCCAGCGGCTTGCATCCTGTCGTCAGCCGACGGGGGTACGCCATGGCATACTGGATGGGCACCCGCATATCCGGCACACCCAGCTGAGCAATGACCGCGCCGTCTGCAAATTCCACAGCGGAATGGACAATGCTCTGCGGATGCACCACAACCTGAATCTTTTCCGGCGGCATATCAAACAGCCACCGTGCCTCCATGATTTCCAGCGCTTTATTAAACATGCTGGCCGAGTCAATGGTGATCTTCGCGCCCATGCTCCAGTTGGGATGTGCCAAAGCCTGGCTCCGGGTTGCATGCGCAATACGTTCTTTATCCCAGGTGCGGAAAGGCCCGCCGGATGCCGTCAGCAAAAGTTTCACCGGAGCGTTGCCCTTAGCACCCTCCAGGCACTGGAAAATGGCGCTATGCTCGCTGTCTACAGGCAAGATCGGCTTGCCCGCCGTCTTGGCCGCCTGCATTACCAGATGGCCGCCCGTCACCAGCGCTTCCTTATTGGCCAGCAGTACCTGACGGCCTGCGGCGATGGCATCCATGACGCTTTGCAAGCCGGCAATGCCCACCACGCTGACAAGCACCATATCGCTTTCGACTTCCGCCGCCGCGGCATGCAGTGCCTCTGCCCCCATGACCCAATGCACCTTACGGAGATCCTCAGGGATTTCGCTCATGGGAATCGGCTTGGTCAGGCCAGCCATCTCCGGATGGAATTCCCGCACCTGCTCAAACAGGCGCTCCTTGTTGCTGTGCGCCGTCAGGGCGGTAATGCGGTATTCTTCAGGATGCAGACGCACCAAGGAAAGTGCCTGGGTGCCAATGGATCCCGTCGATCCCAGAACAGCCATGGTTCTCACGGAAGATCCCTCCAATGTTCATCAGCAATCAAACCATCAAGAGATAAAAGCAGAACATGACCACGGCCATGAACAGGATGCTGTCCAAGCGATCCATCATGCCGCCATGGCCGGGGAACAGGTTTGAGAAATCCTTGACACCGCAGTGGCGCTTCACCATGGAGGCGAACAAGTCGCCCATCTGTCCTGCCACGCCGCCAATGAGGCCGATCAGCAGATATTCCCACCAAGTCGGCAGAATGCCCGCAATACTAGCCGGGCAGATGCATCCGGCAATCAAGCCAATAATCATGGCCGTCAGCAGTGCACCCACCATGCCGGCAATGGCACCGGAGATGGTTTTGTTGGGGCTGACCTGCGGGCACAGCTTGGGACCGCGAACGCGGCTTCCCACAAAGAATGCGCAAGTATCAGACATCACAGGGACGGCAAACATGAGGCTCAGCAGAACTACCTGCAGTCCCTTGGGCTGCACCTGTGCCAGGGCAATGATGCACATGCCCGGCAGTACCACGGTGGTCAGCGGCAGAACGCTCATGAGCACATCTTCAATTTTCGGTTCACTGCGGAACACAACGCAGATCAGTGTCAGCAGGCAGATGGTCATCAAAATCGGCAGTAACACATGACTGCCAAAGATAACCACCAGTGGCACGCAGGCCGCCATGCCCAGCCAGGTCGGCCAAGACACCGGCCGATGTCCTGCCAAAGTCAGCGCATGATATTCCTCATGTACCGCAAAGCAAAGGCAGATCATGGCCGCAACGCCCATCACTGCACCGCCGAAGTACATGAGCACCAGTACAAATGCGATCAGCCCAATGGCTGTAATTACTCGCTGTCGCATATCGTATCACCTTCATCCTTCCGCTTGGTCTTCCTATTCATCCAAGTTTCATTCTATCAGGCGGCTATGAACCCAAGATGAAATTATTCACAGCCGCTTGCCAAAACGCCGCTCCCGTCCGCCGTAAGCAGTCAGAGCGTCGTCGTAATCGCTCACCTTAAAGTCCGGCCACAGCACCGTAGGGAACAGGAATTCCGCATAGGCGCACTGCCAGAGTAGGAAATTGCTCAGCCGCATTTCGCCGCTGGTGCGGATCATCAGATCCACATCGCCCTGTCCGCTGGTATACAAGTGCCGGGCCAGCATGTCTTCATCAATATCTTCAGGTTGAATTTTCCCTGCCGCGACTTCTTCTGCGATGTTTCGTGCCGCGCGGGTCAATTCCGCCCGTCCGCCGTAATTCACGGCAATGTTCAGGTTCAGTCCCGTATTATCCGCCGTTCGGCGTTCCGCTTCGATCAGGGCTTCCCGCTGCTTTTCAGGCAGTCTGCCCTTGTCGCCCAAAATAAGAATGTGCACATTTTTCTCGTCCAATTCGTCAATTTCGGACGCGAAAAAATCAAGAATCAACTGCATCAGTGCTCCCACTTCCTCCGGGGAGCGATTCCAGTTTTCGGTGGAAAACGCGTAAATGCTCAAGGACTTGATGCCCAGGTCATCCGTGTGGCGAATCACCTCACGAAGGGTTTCTACCCCTTGACGGTGACCCATGGCAACGTTCAGCCGGTGCTTTTTCGCCCAGCGGCCGTTACCATCCATAATAATGGCCACGTGCTTCGGCAGTTTCGTAAAATCCGCCGCCGTTTTGGCCGCATGCTTCATGTGCACCTTCCCGCTGAACAGTCCCATCGCTTCTCCACCTTTCCATAAACAGCAAATGCGCAAGCCCCGGGAGGGAGCCCGCGCATCTGCGTTGAGACGAAGACCGCCTCACTCCTGTGACGTCATATTCTGCATCGGCGTATCCAGGAACGTGCACACGGTCAACTGACCTTCCCGTACACGCACCACCCGCCGAATGCCATGCTCCCGCTGAGCCCTAGGCGCAGAGGAATCAAGGATTTCCACCTTCGTCTCACCTGCGCGCTGAAGAAAATCCAATGCATCCTCCAGCCGCATGCCAAGTAGTTCCGTATGGATCAAATCTCCATGATCTCCTTTTCCTTGGCGGCATAGATGGCATCGACATCCTTGATGGCCTTGTCGGTGATCTTCTGCATGTCGTCCTCACCCTTGCGCTGCTCGTCCTCGGTGATCTCGCCGTCCTTCTTCAGCTTCTTGATCTGCTCAATGGCATCGCGGCGGATGGCGCGGATGGCGACCTTGGCTTCCTCGGATTCCTTGCGGGCAACCTTGGTCAGCTCCTTGCGGCGCTCTTCGTTCAGTTCGGGGAAGATCAGGCGGATAATCTTGCCGTCGTTGGAAGGATTCAAGCCCAGATCACTCTTCTGGATGGCCTTCTCAATGGCGGGAATCAGCTTGCTTTCCCAAGGGCTGATGGTCAGCATGCGGGGTTCGGGAGAAGCAATGTTGCCAACCTGGTTCAGGGGCGTCGGTGTGCCGTAGTAGTCCACCGTGATACGATCCAGCAGCTGGGGATTGGCACGGCCTGCACGCAGAGCCTGCATGTTACGCTGGTATACATCGCAGGATTTGCTCATCTTCTCCTTGGCATTGTCCAACACAGTCTTCATAGCATTGCCTCCTGTATAAAGGATCTATAGTGATATTGTAATCGTTTTTGGGCATTCTTGCAAGCCCTGCCGCATGTCTTTCGCGTCACGAACTTAGGGATGCACAAAGGTGCCCATATCATTGCCTTCCAGCACGCTGATCAAATTTTCAGGCACGTCCAGGCCGAAAACGCGAACCATAGGCACATTGTTTTCAGCACACAGGGCAAAGGCAGAAGCGTCCATGACCTTCAAGCCCTTGGCCAGAGCTTCCTTATAGGTGATGTCCTTGATCAGCACTGCCGTAGGATCCTTATGGGGATCCGCCGTATACACGCCATCGATGTTCTTGGCCATGAGGATGGCATCCACCTGCATCTCAATGGCACGGAGTGCCACGGCGGTATCGGTGGAGAAGAACGGATTGCCGCTGCCTGCTGCAAACAGCACGACACGGCCCTCGCTCAGATGACGGCGAGCCTGCATGGCATTGAAGGGTTCGGCAAAGCGGTTCATATCCACGGCAGACTGCACCACAGCGTCCAGTCCGGCCTGACGGAGTGCATCCGCCACGCACAGGCAGTTGATGACCGTGCCCAGCATACCCATCTGGTCTGCCGTCACCGCGTCCATGTTGGCCGCAGGGCCCTGACGTCCGCGCCAGATGTTACCCGCGCCGATGACAATGCCGATTTCCGTACCCATGTCATGCATTTTACGAATGACATCTGCCACGCGGCGAACCTTATCAAAGTCAAACAGATCGCTGCCGCTCTTCAGTGCCTCACCGCTCAGCTTCAGCAGTACACGCTTATACGCTGCCATTTGCGTAGCCTCCTCGTTCCTTATGGAATTCCTCAAAAAAGGGGAACCGCATGCATGATGCAGTTCCCCTCCAAAGTGCTTGTGATTAAGCCTTCTTCATCTGAGCGGCAATCTCTTCAGCGAAATTGTCCTGACGCTTCTCGATGCCTTCGCCGCGCTCATAGCGGGTGAAGCGGACAACGTCCACGGTAGCGCCGGCAGCCTTGGCGATTTCACCCATCAGGCCCTTAATGGACTTGTCGGGATCCTTCACGAAGGCCTGATCAAGCAGGCACACTTCCTTGTAGTACTTCTCGATACGGCCTTCCACCATGCGCTCGACGATCTTCTCGGGCTTGCCCTCGTTGATAGCCTGTGCACGGAGGATTTCCTTTTCCTTCTCCAGCTTGGAAGCATCCACTTCCTCGCGGCGAACAGCTTCAGGACGGGCTGCAGCGATCTGCAGAGCCAGATCATGTGCGAAAGCCTTCACTTCAGCGTTCTCGGGCTTGTCGGTAGCCACCTCAACGATGACGCCCACAGAGCCACCCAGGTGGATGTAGGTAGACACGGTGCCGGTGGTCTCATAACGAGTGAAGCGGCGGATGCTGATCTTTTCGCCGATGGCGACAGTAGCTTCGCTCACCAGGTCGGAGATGGTCTTGCTCTCGTCGTCCACGAACTTCTGAGCCAGCAGAGCATCAACATCAGCAGGATTTGCTGCAGCGATGTGCTTAGCAACATTGTTGCAGAAAGCCAGGAAGTTATCGGTACGGGCAACGAAGTCGGTCTCGCAGTTGACCTCAACGATCACGCCCACGGAGCCGTTCTCGTTGGTGTACTGAGCCACAACGCCTTCAGCGGCAATACGGCTTGCCTTCTTGGCGGCCTGGGACAGTCCCTTTTCACGGAGCCATTCGATGGCCTTGTCCATATCGCCTTCGCTCTCGACGAGGGCCTTCTTGCAGTCCATCATGCCAGCGCTGGTGCGCTCGCGCAGTTCCTTAACCATAGCAGAGGTAATAGCTGCCATTGGATCTCACCCTTTCTTCTTATTTACTTATCAGGAATGGGCTCAAGCCTCGGTGGTTTCCTCAGCCTTGGCTTCTTCAGTGGTCTCGGGCTCAGACTGCTCGCCCTGCTTGCCTTCCAGCACAGCATCGGCCATCTTGCCGGCGATCAGCTTCACGGCGCGGATAGCGTCGTCGTTGCCGGGGATCACGTAGTCGATTTCGTCAGGATCGCAGTTGGTATCCACAATGCCAACGATCGGGATGCCCAGAATGCGAGCTTCGGTCACAGCGATGTGCTCCTTGCGGGGGTCCACAACGAACAGAGCGCCGGGGAGCTTCTTCATCTCACGGATGCCGCCCAGGTTAGCTTCCAGCTTTTCACGCTCGTGGCAGAGCTGGATGACTTCCTTCTTAGGCAGCAGGTCGAACTGACCATTCTGCTCCATACGATCGATCTGGTTCAGACGATCGATACGGGTGCGGATGGTGCGGAAGTTGGTGAGCATGCCGCCCAGCCAACGGTTGTTCACATAGTACATGTTGCAGCGCTTAGCTTCGGACTCGATGGACTCCTGAGCCTGCTTCTTGGTGCCGACGAACAGGATGGTCTTGCCTTCCATTGCGATGTCGCGAACGAAAGCATAGGCCTCATCGATCTTGCGAACGGTCTTCTGCAGGTCGATGATGTAGATGCCGTTGCGCTCAGTGAAGATGTACTGAGCCATTTTGGGGTTCCAGCGGCGGGTCTGATGACCGAAGTGCACGCCTGCTTCCAGCAGCTGCTTCATGGAAATGACTGCCATTTTGGTTTCCTCCTTGTTTTTCCACCCTCTGCTCATGTGCGACCGGCCACTGCGTTTGCAGCACAAGCACTCGCAGAGCAAAGGTGCGTAATCGTATAGATTATAGCATAGCCAATACAAAAGTGCAAGGGTTTCCGAAAGGAAATTTCATCCACAAGCAAACAGCACGCACTTCTTTGACGAAATTTCAAAGAAATGCGTGCTGCCCTATTATTTCGATTCTTCTTTTTCCACCGGAGTTACCACCGGCTTGCCGTCCTGATCGAGGAGCACGGTCATGCCGCCGCTGTAGCCTTCGCTGTGGTACAGGTAGTTCACGCCGGTCTCGGTATCCACCAGAATCATCGTGGCAGACACTGTCCCCTGCGTGTATACAATCTTGAAGCGCTTATCCTTGGTCATTTTCAATTGGCTCCTTTCCATTGGGCTCGCAAGTTACTTCTTTCCCGTGTTTTCCTGCTGTGAACAGTATGCAAGATACGCGGCAACGCAGATGCCTACCAGCACCCACAGAATGGCACCGTCGCAGAAATCCCGAAAGCCGCCGCCTACGATGACGCTCACGCCGTAGATCACCAGCACAATGGTCACGATGACGGCCGTCACGCCAATGAGCCGCGTATTGTTCTTCGCGTTTTCCGCATCTTTTTTGACCTTCTCTGTCATCTTCGAATCTCCCTTCACCAGTTCGTCAAGACTGATGTGGTAGAGATCGCTCAGGCTGATCAGGCTCACAATATCCGGCAGGGACTTCCCGTTTTCCCAATGGGAAAGGGTCACCCGAGACACCATGATTTTGTCCGCCACCTCAGCTTGCGTCATGCCGCTTTGGTTGCGGGCTTCCTTCAGTCTTTCTGCAATCTCCATGCCGCATCACTCCTTAGGACGGTTTCAGTCTATCCGCTTCGGCAGATTCTGTCGATCAAAAGAGCTTTACAAAGAAGATTTTCCCGTGTAAAAGTTGCTTTACATCCTGATTTTACTGGTGGAATGTCTCGATACCGCGGAGCAGTTCCAGTTCGCGGACGTCGCGAGCCGTGGTATACATTTTGCGGGTCAGCACAGCGCCTTCACGGTAGTACAGGCAGATGAATGGACAATCCTCCGCAAACTGTGCTTGAATTTTCAGCAGAACTTCCTGATAACCTGCCTGGGTGGTCTGGGTACGCAGCTCGCTGCACAGATCGTTCATGGTGGAACTGTTGTATCGGCTGTAGTTGCCCGTGTTGGACTTCATCAGCAGGAAGCCGGGATCGGGGCAGACATCCATGGCATAGGATACCAGCGCCAAGTCAAAGGAGCCTGAGCTAAGCTTGGTAGACATATCTGACATGTTCATGGTGGTTACCGCACACTCGATGCCTACTTCCGCCAGCCAGTCAGAAATGGTGTTGGCCACTTCCACCCGCACATCATTGTCCGGCTCTTCATACACGTAGAGGCGCAGATGCAATCGATAGTTGCCGGAGCCGTCATCCTTGGGCTTATCCCGCACACCGTCGCCGTCGAGATCCGTCCACCCGGCCTCTTCCAGCAGGCGCTTTGCTTCCTCCACATCGGTGGTAAAGTAGGATGTCAAATCGTCATTGTACATCCATGTGCCGGAAATCATGGGAGTATCCGTCCTAGTGACCATGCCCATGTAAACAGAGCTTGCCAGTTTATCCGCATCCACCACATAGCGAATGGCCTTGCGCACGTTCACGTCATCCAGCGGCGTAGACGAATGGTTCATCAACAGCGTTTCCAGCTGATTGGTTCGGTAGTCCAGGGTCATGTTGCTGGTGCCGGACTTATACTGGCTGGCCGCGGTCAAGCGGGTAAACACAGCATCGACCCGGCCGTACTCGTAGTTTTCCAAGGAATCCTTGGCCGTAGAGGCACAGGTAAAAACAATCTGCTTAACCTGGGGCTGTGCCTGCCACCAGTATTCGTTCAGCTCCAGCCAGATGCTGTTACCTGCATCAAAGCTGGAAATGCGATACGGACCCGTACCCAAGGGAGAATCCGATTCAATCTCGCTGGCCTTGAGCACCGGGAAGGTCATGGCATACAGGATGCCGTAATACTTGCGGGACGCCTTCACCACCACAGTGGTATCATCGGTGGCGCTGATGCTCTTCACGAAGTATTTCAGGTTTTGATAGTATCCCTTGTCACTGGAATTCTCATCGTTGGCGCGGTCAAGGATGTACTGAGCTGTCGCTACCACATCGTTGGCCGTCAGTTTTGTTCCGTCAGAGAAATAGACATCATCCCGCAGATGGAAAGTCCAGGTCTTGCCGCTGCCGGTTTCTTCCCAGCTTTCCGCCAGGGAGCCCTGGGGCAGATAGTCATCATCAATGGTAATCAGGCTGTCATACACCAGATCGTAGACGCTCACAATATCCCGCTCCTGGGGATCCAGCGGGCGAATCTGGGTCGTTTTGGTGGACTGGATACCTACCGTCAGGCTCTCCCCCACGTTGGTGGTCGCCGCCTCAGCGGTGGGCAGAATCCACACTGTCAGGCACAGTACCGTCATCATCAGCAGTATCCGTTGAATAATAGAGGGCTTCATAGACACCATAAGCTTTCGTCACTCTCCCCGCATAGCGCTTGGTCGGTCCGTCAATCATGTTTTCCAGCTTAATGGTGACCCCGTCTTCCGACATGCGGGGGTCACTCAGCCACCCTGTTACCTCTCCCTGTCCTGCGTGGTAGGCCGCGGAAACGAGAATCGGATCCCCGCGGAACAATTTGGACAAATAGCCCAGATACCACGTTCCATATTTAATGTTGGTTTCCGCATCATACAGATTGTCCACATGATAGCTGCTATCCTTCAGCTTGCCGGCAATCCACTCTGCCGTATCCGGCATGAGCTGCATCAATCCCCGTGCGCCCACGGAGGATTCCGCGTCCGTGCGGTAGGAGCTTTCATTGAGAATAATGGCCTCCACAAAGGCCGGCTGCAGATTATTCTCTGCGGCATACTGCTCAATGAGATCTTTATAGTAGATAGGATGCGCGTCCACCACCCGTTGATACGCCGCTTCTCTCTCCTGCTGGCACTGGGTCAAATAGGCCTGCATGAGGGACTGTGCCGTGAAAAGTCCCGCCGAAAGGAAGAACATAATGGCCAGCATGGCCACCAGCCATGTGGGCATTTTCTTCTTGGCACGCTCTTTTTCACGAATGGAAGCTTTCACCGGGCGATCCATTTTCGGCGGCGGGGTTGCTTCCCGGGGTGCACGTTCCGCCGAAGAGGAGCGAGTTTGCGCTGGTTTTTCCGCAGGAATCTGCCGGCGGCGGACCGGTGCCGGATCTTGCTGAGCAGGCTGTGCCTGCACCGGTTCAGGCGCTTCCGTCGCAGGCACAGCAGATCGCCTGCGATGGTAGGTTGCAGCGGTGGTGACCGTTTCTGCCGTTGCTTCCGTGTCAGAGGTCTCCTCCAGCCGCTGAAGCAGTTCTGTAGACGGCGCCGTGCCGCTTTCCGCCTTGTATCGATCCGACCGATGGGAGGGTCTTCGCGATGTTGGTGTATCCGTCATTTCTTCCTCCTTGGCCGATCAGGCAAACGTCATTTCCGCTTCAAACAGCTTTCGCACCACAGCTTGCGTTTCCTCAATGGTACCGCTGGTGTCAATCACCACATCGGCACGGGCGGCCTTTTCTTCCGTGGACATCTGACTATGAATGCGATCCAGCGCCGCTTCCCGGGTCATGCCGTCCCGCTCCATGAGCCGCTGAATCTGCGTCTCTTGAGGCAGAGCCACGCACCACACGCGGTTGCACAGTTTCTCATAGCCGAACTCATACAGCAGAGGCATGTCCAGCACGCAGATGCTTGCGCCGCTTTCCCGTGCTTCATTGATCTTCTTTCTTGTCAAGGCATCAATCAGCGGCTGCATCAGTGCATCCAGCTTGGCTTTCTCCTCCGGATGCTGAAACACCAGATTGCCCAGTGCCCGCCGGTTCAGCGTACCATCCTGCAGGAAGATATCGTCACCGAAGGTTTCCCGTAATTTGGGCAATGCCTCGCCGCCAGGGGCTGTCAGTGTTCGCGACAACTGATCGCTATCCACAATCACCGCGCCCAATGCCGACAGTGTCAGCGACACGGTGCTTTTCCCGCAGGCAATGCCGCCCGTTAAGCCAAGGATGTGCATGCTTCTGTCCTTCCCCTGCATACAGAACGGCCCGGAGAGGCGTTTCTCCCCTCCGGGCACGGGAATAACCACCTTACAGGTTCGTCTGCAGCAGCTTCTGCTTCAGTTCGGTTTCCATCTGCGCCATAGTCTTTTCGGCCTCAATGCGCTTCGCACGACCCTCGTTCTGGATATTCACCACTTCATTGATGGTATCAATGAGGCTCTGGTTGGTCTGCACGAGGGTATCAATATCGATAATGCCGCGCTCGGCTTCCTTGGC
Organism: Lachnospiraceae bacterium; assembly: GCA_963594395.1. Classification (GTDB taxonomy): domain Bacteria; phylum Bacillota; class Clostridia; order Christensenellales; family Aristaeellaceae; genus CAKUFA01. The sequence continues at coordinate 7,724 of CAVBFK010000224.1, read as the reverse complement.
CGTTTCGATGGTGCCCATCTTCAGCTTCTCGGCATTCTTCTTCAGCAGTTCGTTGGTCATGTCGGTCACCGCCGTCTGTGCCTTCAAGGCTTCCTGACTGTGGTGCAGACCCAGGGCCAGCACCATTTGGCTCTTCCACAAAGGAAGGGTGTTGCTCAAGGTGGACTGGATACGCTCCACCAGCAGGCTATCGTTATTCTGCAGGAGGCGAATCTGCGGTGCCATCTGCATGGACACCTGGCGGGTCAGCTTCAGGTCATGGAGCTTCTTTTCAAAGCGATCGCACTGAGCGGCCAGGTCATTGGCCTGCTGGGCATCCATGGCGTCGCCGGACTTGGCGGCCTTCTCCTGTGCTTCCTTCAGCTCACCTTCGCGGACGCGCTGGAGCTTTTCTTCACCAGCGATGATGTACAGCGTCAGCTGATGGAAATAGTCGCTGTTCTGGTCATACAGGTGATCGAACATAGCCACATCCTTCAGGAGCTGTACCTGATAGTTTTCCAGAGAATCTGCAATGTTCTCCACATTGCCGCTCACCTTGGTGTAGCGGGCCTTCATCTTTTCCACAGAATCTCCCGCTTTGGTGAACAACTTCTTCAGGCCCTTCGGCTCTTCAGCATCAGCTTCAAAGCCCTTCAGCTCCGTCACCAGATTCACCAGCATGTTGCCCACTTCGCCCGTGTCCTGGGTCTTCACAGCTTCCAGGGCAGTATCGGAGAAGTTGGCAATCTTCTTCTGTGCATCGGCACCGAAGAGGAGCACATGGTCAGGATTGGTCACGTCCAGCTTGCCGATGAAGTCTTCAATCGCCTTGCGCTCAGCGTCGGTCAGCTGGCTGTCATCCAGCCGAGGTGCCACAGCAGGGGCAGTGGGTTCAGCAACAGCAGCAGGCTCTGCCGTCTGCTGAATGGATGCGGTAGCGGCAGGCTCTTCTGCCTTGGGCGTATCAAAATTCAAGGTCAGCTGGGGCATCTGATTGGTTTCGCTCATGATGACATATCCTCCTCAGTGTTGTTCCTTTTTCTGTTGCTTTTCCGCGATAAATTCTTCCGCGTCCGGTACCTTCAGGGTCGGTACGTCCGTCTGCTGCATTTGCTGAGCAGCGGCGGTGCGTGCTTCCTGCTTGGCCTGGGTAGCGTTCATGGTTTCCACAGCATCGCCCATGAAACCGTCGCGCTTGAGCATCTGCTCCAGCACGTCAATATCCGTGGACACATCCAGCATATTGTCCTTGTACAGGTTATCCAACTGCTTTTGACAGGCAGTCAGCACCATATCCAATCCACGGGTCATGGTCTCGTGCGCCTCGGTCATGTCCTTTTCCGATACGCCGCGGGAGAGCATGGTGCGGTAGTTGGTCAGCATCTTCAAAGTAGTAGGCAGATAGTAGTTCATGAACTTACGGATCACGGTTGCCTTGCCGGGCTTTTCTGCCACGGTGCGGAAGATCTGCACGCACTTGGCCGTGATCTCGTTCATCTGCTCAGTCAGCTTCTCATCCAGGATTGCCTCATTAGCTTCACGAATCTGGCGAAGCATTTCCTGACCCTTGGTGATCACGGCATCGGCCGTTTCATCGCCGGAAAGAGGAAGCTCCTCCACGTCTTTCTTGGCCTCATTGGCCGCCCGATCCTGCTTATTATGGGTGGTGAGATCCAGGTCGGTTGCCATGATGGATACCACCTTGCCCACAATCAAAGAAACGCATGCACCAAGGACAAGGCCTGCAACGCTTGTCGGGTGAAAGACTACGCCATACAGCACGGCAGTAGCGCCAAAGGCGATGATACCGGCCCGCAGGGACTTCTTTTTTGCGTCCTTCTTCTTATCCTGACTCATGGTCTTCCTTTCCGTGCCCGCGTCATTGACCCAAGGCACATTGATATCATGAACCATCGGAAACAAACGCATTCCGCGCCGCTTCGTGTTTCATTATAGCATATTTCATTCCTGGTGAAAAGTACGGAATCGATGGTTTTGCGGGAGGGCGGCTTTTGTGCCAAAAGCCCCCTCCCGCACCCACCCCGAAAATCAGAGTAATGAGTTGTTTCCCATTATTTTATTGTTCTTTTCAAACTAAACAAATTCATTGCTAATAAAAACGGCGCACCCTTTTGGATGCACCGTTGATCGATATTAGACGTTACTGCGATTGCCAAAGAAGAACACAGCAAGGGTACCGGGGCCGGAGTGACTGCCGATGACCGGTCCGATATAGCCGGTGAGAATATTCTTCACACCAAGCTTTTCGCGGAGCATATCGGCCAGCATATTGGCTTCCTCTTCGCAGTCGCCATGGCTGATGAACATGGTCTGCTCGGTAGGATTCAGAGCATTGATCTCCGTACGCTCGCACAGGGCGCGAATGCTGCGCTTGCGGCCCTGCACCTTGTCGCGGGGAATCAGGTGGCCTTCTTCATCCACATTCAGAATCGGCTTAATCTTGATAATCGAGCCCAAATAAGCGCTGGTAGCAGACACGCGGCCGCCGCGCTTGAGGAACATCAGATCATCCACGGTGAACCAGTGAACAATGTTCAGGCGGTTCTGTTCTACCCAAGCAGTGTTGTCTGCCTGAGACATACCGTTTTTGCGGTTCTGCAGAGCATAGTGCACCAGCAAGCCTTCGCCCATGGAAGCGGCCAGGCTATCCACCAAGGTCAGCTGACGGTCAGGATACTGTTCTTTCAGTTCCTTTACAGCCTGCACGGCCGCGGCGTAGGTACCGCTCAAGCCACTGGAGAAGGCGATAACGAAAACGTCCTCCCCCTTGGCAAGCAAGGGTTCAATTTCTTCTTTCCAGCCTTCTGAATTGACCTGTGCCGTGGTGATCACCTTGCCAGCGCGGAGATCTGCATAAATGGCCTTGCTACCTTCCACCGTGCCATCAGGAATAAAGCTCTTTCCATCCATGGTGCAGGACAGATTAACAACCTTAAAACTTTCTTGTGCATTGATATAATCCAAAGGAAGATCCGTTGTGGAGTCCGTCACGATCCAATACACAGTGAATACCTCCTCATTGCTTTGCTACCTTTCTGTAGAATACCAAAGAGTTCCAACATGGTCAAGGAACAAATTTTGAGTTTGTCCCAAATACTGTTTTTTCAATGATGAACTTAATGGTAGTAAGCTCCGACCGCAAGTCTTTTACGGTTTTACATAGATTTTACATAAATGTGCTTGACATCATATACAGGTTGTTCTATATTGGAATCAGCAATTGCAGGAACGGTATACCGAAATAAAATAAGGAGGTATTGAAGGTGGCTTTACGTTGCAGGAAACCCCAGGGATATAAAAAATTCCTTACACAACTATGCCTGCCCGCATACATCGCTATCGCGATGATCGTTCTGTAAGGATGCCTCTATTGTACCGTATTTCAATGCAGAATGCAATACTTAAGGAGGTTTTTCCAGAAGAATTGTTGCCGCTGTTAGAGCGTGTTCAAAGCATTGGCAAACGCTTGTATGAAGCTGAACCTGCCATCCAAGTTTCTGACGAATCTTTCGGATATTCGCTTTTTACCTCTGTGACACGCCCCATTTGGCCGGAGGACAGCAGTTTCATGGTCTCTATGCGTATCAATGATGACCAACCGCAAATTGTACGAACCCTTGTCTCCGTGATGGTCGTTAATGCGGCGACCAATTTGCCTGATGAATGCATTGAATTGCTGGAGCTCATGAGTGAATACCCAGATCGCGAACAATACCCTTACCTGTGCATCAACGGTGAACCCGTAGAAAATGCAAACTACGAGTCCAGCGTAGCCTCAACAAAAGAGCATATTGAAACCACCGAAAAGAAATTGGAGCAATCCGACTTGGATGACGATGAACGTGAAGAATTGGAAAACGATCTGGCAAGCTACCAAAAGGTTCTTGCTAGTATGGAAGATCAACACTACACCGTTTCGCCCGAACAGCTTGCCGATTATCAGCAGCATCAGGATCTTCTGTACGTGGCAACTCCGGGAACTTTCTCCTACGGAACGGATGGCTACACCAATCTTCTTAATCTGAAAAAACAATTTTCTGCCGGTCTGCTGACGCCGTCTGAATATCTTGCGCAACTGAATCGATTGGCTGAAATGGTCAGGTTGGAAGATGCATCTTAAGGATGCTCCGTACAACATTGTAAAAGGGAGAAACCACGACATGTGATTTCTCCCCTATTTTTTCTCGGTTGTTTAATTTGCCATTCGCACTTCGATCTGCTTGTAAATGTGGCGGAAGTAGATGATTTCTGCCACAGCGGTAATCGTCCAGGAGAAGATGTACAGCAAATACAGGGACAAGATCGTGTGGAAATACGCGAACACCGTGTACACCCAAATGACACGGAACACGCAGGAACCAAGGATCACGATGATGGTCGGCACCACGCTCTTGCCCAGGCCACGGGAACCTGCAATGGTGCAGTCCATAAAGGCACTGAAAGCGTAGGAGAAACCCATCACCCGAAGGCGAACCATGCCGGCATCCATGACCGCTTCATCCGTGGTGAAGAGTGCCAGGAAACTCTTGCCGAAGAGTTCCAGTGTCAAACCAATGATTAAACCAATGCCGAAAGAATAAGCCAATGCAATGAGGTAACTGTGAATGACGCGCTTTTTCTTGCCGGCGCCGTAGTTCTGGCTCATGAAGCTGGCGCAAGCGGTATAGAGGGCGGCCATCACGTCATAGCAGAGGGAGTCTGCGTTGGTGGCGGCAGCGGTGCCTTCCACAATCACCGTGTCAAAGGAATTGACGCCCGACTGGATGAACAGGTTGGCCACCGCGAAAATAGCATTCTGCGCAGCGGCAGACAGGCTCAGGGGCAGGATGCGCTTAATCATGTCGGGATGAACACGAATCTGCTTGGGATGCAGAGCGTACACCGCTGTTGAGCGAATCAGCACAACCAATACCAGGCAAGCAGACAGCCACTGAGACAGAGTGCTGGCCAAGGCCACGCCTGCTTCTGCCATGCCGCATACAATCACGAAGAACAGGTTCAGAACCACATTCAGCACGCCGGCAGCAGACAGAATGTACAGCGGACGTTTCGTGTCTCCGGCGGCAGAAAGCACGGCATTGCCGTAGTTATACATGGCCGCCGCAGGAAGGCCCAGGGAGTAAATGCGAAGATAGGTTTCTGCGCCGTCTACCAATTCTTCCTTGGTGCCCAGCAATTCCAGAATCGGTCTGGATGCCAACAGGCTTGCCAGCATGAGCAGCAGGCCTGCCACCGCGCAGATGATGAAGGAGCTATGGACAGCGTCCACCACTTCCCGGTCATTCTTTGCACCCAGGAAGCGCGCCACCATAATGTTCACGCCGGTGCCGACACCAATGAGCACCGTCGTCAACAGTGATACCAAAATAGAAGTAGAACCCACCGCACCCAAGGCGTGGGATCCCGCGAAGCGCCCAACCACAGCCACGTCGGACATGTTGAAGAGCACCTGCAGCACGTTGGACAACATAAGCGGAAGGCTGAATAGCAGAATCTGCTTAGGCAGATTGCCCTCCGTCATGGTTGCGTTCAGCCGCTTGTCGGCCATAATGACACTCCTTTGTGCGCACATCGAATCAGTTGGCTGTGATGATCCATTCATCACAACAGCTGAGAATTATAACACATCCAACACCTTGCGACAAGGAAGGCGGTGAAATTTCTTTTTCTTCAGCCCGAAACGTGAAAACACCAAAATCGCCAAAAACAAAAAAGTGGCCGAAGCCACTTTCTTGTTTGATCTTAGCCGATATATTCCTTGCCGCCCATGTACATACGCAGAGGAGCAGGGATAGCGATGCGGCCGTCTTCCTGCAGATTGTTCTCCAGGAAAGCAATCAGCATACGAGGCGGTGCCACCACGGTGTTGTTCAGGGTATGAGCGAAATACTTGTTGCCGTCCTTGTCCTTTACGCGGATCTGCAGACGGCGTGCCTGTGCATCGCCCAGGTTGGAGCAGCTGCCCACCTCGAAGTACTTCTTCTGACGGGGGCTCCAAGCTTCCACGTCCAGGCTCTTAACCTTCAGGTCAGCCAGGTCACCGGAGCAGCACTCCAGCGTGCGAACCGGGATATCCATGGAGCGGAAGAAGTCCACCGTGTTCTGCCACAGCTTCTTGAACCACATCATGGAATCTTCCGGCTTGCAGACAACGATCATTTCCTGCTTCTCGAACTGATGGATGCGGTACACGCCGCGCTCCTCAATGCCGTGAGCGCCAACTTCCTTACGGAAGCAAGGAGAATAGCTGGTCAGGGTACGGGGCAGGGATTCTTCATCCAGGATAGTATCAATGAACTTGCCGATCATGGAGTGCTCGCTGGTACCGATCAGGTACAGATCCTCACCCTCGATCTTGTACATCATGTTCTCCATTTCGGAGAAGGACATCACGCCCGTCACCACGTTGCCATGGATCATGAACGGAGGCACGCAATAGGTGAAGCCGCGGTCGATCATGAAATCGCGGGCATAGCTCAGGATGGCGGAATGCAGGCGAGCAACATCGCCCATCAGATAGTAGAAGCCGTTGCCGCTGGTCTTGCGGGCGCTGTCCAGATCAATGCCGTTCAGGCGCTCCATGATATCCACATGATAAGGCACCTCGAAGTCCGGCACCTTGGGCTCGCCGAAGCGCTCCAGCTCCACGTTCTGGCTGTCGTCCTTGCCAATCGGCACGCTGTCGTCGATGATGTTCGGAATCACCAGCATGCGCTTACGGATTTCAGCCTGCAGTTCTTCTTCCTTCTTTTCCAGGTCGGCCAGCTCATCTGCCATGGCATTGACCTGAGCTTTCACAGCCTCTGCTTCTTCCTTCTGACCCTTGGCCATCAGGCCGCCGATCTGCTTGGACAGGGTCTTGCGCTGATTGCGCAGGCCGTCTGCCTTCTGCCGTGCTTCGCGGTACTCCTTGTCGAATGCCACGACCTCATCTACCATCGGCAGCTTCTCGTCCTGGAACTTTTTGCGGATATTCTCCTTAACTTTTTCAGGATCATTACGGAGCATATTGATGTCCAGCATGTTCTTCATCCTCCTTGTGATAATGAAAGAGCCTCTCCTCCCTTTAGCCGGGACGAGAAGCTCGCGTTGCCACCCAGATTGCCGATTGCCATGCAACCGACCACTCTTCGCGCTTTCAGGGGCGCACCCCGCAGACTCATCGCCTGCGCCCATCCGAAGGTGGAAAATCTGACCCACGCCGTTGCCTCGCACCTACCGACAACTCTCTTTAGGCGTTCATCCGATCGTCCTTCGTCCATCGGGCTTATGAACGTTTTCATTATACGGCAAGGATTCGGATTTTGCAACCATTTTCTTTCGGTGGCAGACGGAGAAGATTTTCATAACAGATCAAGTTGGAAAAGGAGCACTGCGAAGAGTCCAGGGGCGGAGTCTTCGACCCGTTATTGCAAAGTCCTCTGGATACATTATTGCAGAGCACTCCAAAGGAGAAAACATCTCTTGCACCGCGCGCTGAAAACGCTTCGCTGTTTCTAAGCATCGAGTGCTTTATCGCGCGCAGTTGCGCTTCGCGACTGCGCGGGGTTTGGGGCAGCGCCCATGCCCTACCAGGGGCGCCGCCCCTGAGCCCTGCAAGGGACTTCGTCCCTTGATCCCCGTGCAACCCAGTACAAAACGGTGTAATCCAACACCCAAATTCTCCACTATCCGTCAACTCTGTGCAGTTATGTTACACCCCATCTCATCCAGTATGGGGG